>CBDUGR010000069.1:0-8969 GCA_965366515.1 uncultured Gammaproteobacteria bacterium
GGAAACAAGCTGACGACCCCTACCTTCATGGCTAAAACTCCGGATCCCAGTCGACCCTGATCTCACCTTTGTCCAGATCAACTGATTTAACAAACTGATCCAGCAAATACGGCAGTAAACGCTCCCGCTTATCGATACTACCATCACAACTTTTCACCACCAGCACATCATTTGAACCTGTTGACATCAAATGATCCACCCTGCCCAGCAATAGCTCTGATCCCGACTCGCTTTCTGTAATCACCCTAAGGCCTTCCAACTGGTGCCAGTAAAAATCGCCTTCGTCCAGTGATGGCAGACTGCTCTTAGTGACCCCTATACTCGCGCCGCAATAAGTCATCGCTATATCGCGATCAGTACTGCCCTCAAACTGAACCACCAAACCTTTGCCATGCCTTTTGCTGGCAATCAAATTCACTGGGGACCAATCACGGTTGTTGGTTTTAATAAGCCAGGATTTGTAGTCGAGGATACCCTGCACAGGCTCGGTTTCGGACACAACCTTAACCCAGCCTTTAATGCCATAAACCGAGGTGACTCTCCCCAGCACTATAAATTCTGCTTGCGACATATCCTGGGGATGTTTCCCAATATCAGGCTTCGGTTGTTTCCTTTACCGCTCCGGTAGTTTCCTTTAACAAAGTAGCTACACGCGCCGACGGCTGTGCGCCTTTGTCCAACCAGTAGTCAATGCGGTCCTGATCAATACGTAAACGCTCTTCCTGACCCTTCGCAACTGGATTAAAGAATCCAACACGTTCAATATAGCGCCCGTCTCGAGCGTTGCGTCGATCCGCAACAGTGAGGTGATAAAATGGACGCTTTTTAGCGCCACCACGAGATAATCTAATAACTACCATTATGTTGTATCCTCTGGTCCAGGTGGGTTTCAAGATCGCCCACGATTAATAAAAGGGCAAAGCCCTAAAAAAGGCGCGTATTCTACGCTAAAAATAACTGCCATGCCAAGCACTTATCTGTTTATTTAGACAGCCCAAATGCAAAGCAATCAGCGTGGAAACCCTCCACCTGGGGGCATCATGTTGCTCATACCACGCATCATATTAGCCATCCCCCCTTTTTTAGAGAACTTCTTCATCATCTTCTGCATTTGCTTGTGTTGCTTGAGCAGACGATTCAAATCTTGAATCTGGGTGCCTGAACCCGCTGTAATACGCCGTTTACGCGAGTTATTAATGGCATCTGGATAGCGTCTTTCTCGGGGCGTCATCGAACAAATCATCGCCTCCATTTGACCTAAGGATTTGTCATTGACCTGCTTCTCCACCATGCCGGACATCTGACCCATTCCCGGCAATTTATCCATCAAACCGCCAATACCACCCATATTACGCATCTGCTCCAGCTGATCACGGAAATCATTGAGATCAAACTTCTTACCTTTTTTGACCTTTTTAACAAACTTTTCGGCCTTCTTTTTATCGATCTTGCGCTCAGCTTCCTCGATCAGGCTCAGCACATCGCCCATATCCAGGATACGTGATGCCAGCCGATCCGGGTAGAAGGGCTCAAGTGCATCGGTTTTTTCACCGACACCAATAAATTTAATCGGTTTACCTGTGATATGGCGCACGGAAAGTGCGGCGCCACCGCGTGAATCACCATCGGCTTTTGTGAGAATAACACCGCTTAAGGGCAACGCTTCGTTGAACGCCTTGGCAGTATTCGCTGCATCCTGCCCAGTCATAGCGTCTACAACAAAGAGCGTCTCTATTGGATTTATCGCTGCATGCAGGGCTTTAATCTCGTCCATCATATCCGCATCAACATGCAGACGGCCTGCTGTATCGATTATGACTACATCAGAAAATCTTTGTTTGGCGTGCGCTATCGCATTGCGTGCAATATCAACCGGATTTTGTTCAACAGAACTGGGGAAAAAATCAGCACCCACTTCATTAGACAATGTCTCCAACTGTTTAATCGCTGCCGGTCGATAGATATCGGCACTGGCTAGGGTCACCTTCTTGTTCTTACGCTCTTTTAGCCATCGCGCAAGCTTAGCTACTGAAGTGGTTTTACCTGCTCCCTGTAAGCCGGCAACCAGAATAACTGCGGGGGGTTGGGCAGCGAGATTCAGTTCTTCACAGAACTCTCCCATCACCTTCTCCAGCTCGCTCTGAACGATTTTTATAAACGCCTGCCCCGGCGTCAGGCTTTTGGCAACCTCCTGCCCAACAGCACGTTCCTTGATACGCTCTATAAAAGATTTAACGACGGGCAGCGCAACATCCGCTTCCAACAGCGCCATGCGCACTTCACGCAACGTGTCTTTTATATTGTCTTCACTGAGTTTTGCTTTTCCGCTAACCTGCTTAAGTGCTTGGGTTAAGCGACTGGTTAAACTATCAAACATAGAGAGGCTCTCTTCCTTTCCTGATGAGCAATATTTGCCCTAACTATTAATATCTCACTTGCCAAACCAGAGTGATTCAGCAATTAGCCCTTGATTGACTTACGGGTAATTCCGCTGACTTACGTCGATTTAATGTGGTATTTTAACAGGAAATGCAATACATTCATCCCTCTAAAATAAATGATTCATGGACAATAAAAACACATTTCAATGACTTCTAGCATAATGGGAACCATTGCCATCATTTGTTATATCGGTGGCACACTACTGCAGTATTTCAGCCTCGTGAGACGCGATAATAGCCAGCGCAGCAGGGTCTTGCTACTGGGCGCTGCGGCACTGGCATTTCATACGCTAAGCTTCAGTGGGACCGTTATTACCGAACAGGGCCTCCATTTAGGTTTCTTCAAAATATCCTCCCTCATCGGATGGCTGGTCGCTGGCCTGTTACTTGCCAGCAGTATTAAAAAACCGTTAGAGAATCTGCTAATTGGTATCTACCCCATTGCAGCACTAGGCCTCGTCTCTGCGATTATTTCACATGGCACCAAGGAACCCATCATTCATTTAAGCCTGTATAGCACCAGCCACATTATACTTTCCCTGTTTGCCTACAGCGTTTTAACCATTGCTGCAGTGCAAGCCGTTTTGTTGGCTTGGCAGGATCTACAACTACGACACCAGCGCGTCAATAGCTTCGTGATGCAATTACCGCCGCTACAGATTATGGAACAGCTTCTGTTCGAGCTGATTTGGGCAGGTGTAATCCTTTTGTCCGCTGCCATTATTTCTGGAGCACTTTTTATCGAGGATCTGTTTGCCCAACATTTAGTGCATAAAACGCTGCTTTCGATCATAGCCTGGGCTATTTTTTCACTACTTTTGATCGGACGATACCGTTTGGGCTGGAGAGGCAGTATTGCCATTCGCTGGATCTTAAGCGGCTACCTTTTACTGATGATGTCTTACTTTGGTACAAAGTTGGTATTAGAAGTTATCCTGGTGTAAGGATGATCAATTTGGTTTAGCTGAACTTAAATAGCTCGATATTCTTGACATTAATTCTAGAACAGCATAAAAAGGCTGTTCGATAACAATAAAGGCCCTTCGCTAGTTGGACGAAATCCCTCTTAGCTTACTGTTTTCAGTATTAGCATTCCTTATTCTCCTCTCAGGTTTTTTTTCTAGTTCTGAAACGGGAATGATGGCGCTTAACCGTTACAGATTGCGGCACCTCGCGAAACATAAACATCGCGGCGCTGTGATGGCGAGCAAACTGTTAGCCCGGCCTGACCGTTTAATCGGTGTCATTTTAATCGGCAACAATTTTGTCAATATCGCCGCATCTGCCATTACTACCGTGATAGCGATCAGAGTATGGGGTAGTGGCGGCATCGCCGCTGCAACAGGCATGCTAACCCTGGTGATACTCGTTTTTTCCGAGGTTGCACCGAAAACTCTTGCAATCATGCATCCGGAACGCATTGCCTTCCCAGCTTCCTTTGTGCTGCGACCACTGCTCTTTATTCTTTATCCGCTGGTATGGCTGGTTAACTTCGTCGCCAACCAACTATTGCGCATATTCGGCGTGCGCATCAAGAGCGAGACCGCCGAACACATCACACGGGAAGAGTTGCGCACGCTAGTGAATGAAGCAAGCCTGTTGATACCGCAACGCCACCAGAACATGCTACTGGGCATTCTGGATCTGGAGAAAGTAACGGTTGAAGATATTATGGTGCCCCGAAATGAGATTTCCGGCATTGATATTGACGATGATATTGGAGCCATTATCGAGCAAATAAAAATCAGCCAGCACACTTGGCTGCCGGTATACAAAGAGGATATCAGCCAAATTTCAGGTTTCCTGCATTTACGCAATGCGGTGCGCTTCCTAACTGATACTGAAATTACAAAAGCCGCCATTTTGCAGGCTTCTCAAGAACCCTATTTCATTCCGGAAAGTACTCCACTGAATGTACAACTGTTAAATTTCCAGCAAAACAAACGTCGAATTGGCGCCGTAGTCGACGAATATGGTGATGTTCAGGGAATCGCCACACTTGAAGACATTCTTGAGGAAATCGTCGGTGAGTTCACCACCGATGCCGCCACAAACAGCAGAGATATTCACCCACAGCAGGATGGGTCGTTTATCATCGAAGGCAGCGCCAACATCCGAGACATCAATAAGGCACAGGGATGGCACCTCCCCACCAAAGGCCCAAAAACCCTTAATGGGTTAATCATTGAGGCTCTGGAATCAATACCTGATGCAAATGTTGCATTTCGTATAGGCGACTATTATATTGAAACGATCCACACCAAGGGCAATATTATTAAAACAGCCCAGGTAAGGGAAGCTGGAAAGAAGCGCTCGAAAAATCCATAAATACACCGATGCTTCATGGTTGCTTCTAAAAATCGCCCAGTGATATAACAACAACACTTTAAAGTGTGACGAATGAACAGGAGATATGCCGTGTTAATTAGTCGAATATGGGGTCTTTTTTCACACCCCGGCAAAGAATGGGAACAGATCAAAAACGAACATAAAGCTGGCTCAAAACCTTATTTACTCTATATCTTAATATTGGCGGCGATACCTCCGATCGCAGGATATATTGGTGCAACACAAACCGGGTGGCGGATCGGCGATGGAAACATCACTAAATTAACCGTCGAAAGCACAATCCCGCTTTGTATTGCCGCCTATCTCGCTATTGTGGCTGGCATCTATGTCACCGGAATCGCTATTGACTGGATGCGCAATACCTATACGGATCTTGAAGAACATGAATTAACCGGCTCGGCGCTGGCCGTATATGTGTCGACGCCGCTGTTAGTTCTGAGTATTGTTGGTGTTTATCCTGTAATTTGGGTAGGCCTCATTACGCTGGTCATCGCCTCATCCTATTCAGCCTATCTGCTGTATCAAGGGGTGCCAATTGTTTTCCAAATCCCGAAAGAAAGAGGAGTGATGTTTGCCAGTGCCATTTTAACTTTCGCTCTGGTTATAGCGATTGTTTTGATCATTTCAACCGTCATTATCTGGGCTGTGGGATTTGATCCGGTATTCACTAATTAACCGCGCACTCTACCCCTGCCTGAAGCACATGCCTCATCGGCAAGATGGGGCATCTCTGCTCTGCAAATTTCAATTTATAATCTGTCCCGTTTTAGTTTAGACTCATCACTATGAAATTTTGTAGCAACTGTGGAAATTCGGTCATCGAAAAGATTCCGGCCGGAGACAACCGACCGCGTTTTGTCTGTGATGATTGTGATACGATTCATTATCAAAATCCGCGGATTATCGCCGGATGTCTGCCGATTTATGATGACAAGGTTCTATTGTGCAAAAGAGCAATAGAACCTCGTTACGGCCTCTGGACCCTACCCGCCGGCTTCATGGAGAATGGAGAAACCAGTGAAGAAGCTGCTATTCGGGAAACCTGGGAAGAGGCACTGGCGCGAGTCAATGTCCATGGCATTTACACACTATTCAACCTCCCTCACATTAATCAGGTATATATGATTTTCCGGGCTGATTTATTAGATCTGGATTTTGGTGCTGGAGAGGAAAGCCTTGAAGTCGAGCTGTTTGAAGAAAGTACCATCCCCTGGAATGAGCTCGCCTTTCCAGTGATGAAAAAAACACTGGAATTCTTTTTTTTGGATCGTCAAAAAGGTAGCTATGACGTTCGTATGCACGACATAACCCGCCCACTAATAAAGTAATCAATACTACAAAACACTATATAACGACCATACCGAATAGGCAGGCTCTTCGTAGGGGTGAGCATCAAGCATTGCCTTTATCGCCGAATCAATCAATACATCTTCGCAGACCAGCTCCACTTTATATTCGATGACTGATTCAATCTTATCCTGCTCCCCTAGAAAGGGTTTGCTGCCTGCCAACGGTCTAAATTGACCCTCTCCTTTACACTGCCACGCACAGCAATCATAGGCCCCGATACGTCCTGCTCCTACCTCAAAGAGTGCGGACTTTACCGAATCCAGGTGACTTTCAGGTACATAAAATGAAATTTGAAACATGGTTTTGCCCCCTACCCACAGTTTATGCGCTAACGCCCATCTCTTAGCAATTTCGATACCGCTTGAAACAAACCCTGTGCCGATACATTGGCTGGTGCTATCGGAACCCCTGCAATCACATCAATTTTAGCCCAAAGCTTCTTGGGACCAGTTAAAAATGCTCCGCGCCCCTGATGACTGAAAAAACTGCCCCATAATCCACGCAATGCCATTGGTATAACTGGCACCGGACTAGTCGCTATAATCTTTTCAATTCCCGACTTGAATTCACTCATTTCTCCATCGGTTGATAACTTACCCTCTGGAAAGATACCAAGCAACTCACCCTGCTCCAAACCTTCCTTAATACTGGCAAACGCTTGCTCATAAACCACAGGATCATCCTGACGGGAACAGATAGGTATCGCCCGTCCAGCCCGAAACACATAATTCAAAATGGGTATTTGATAAATACTCCGGTGCATCACAAACCGAATAGGACGTCGCACCGCTCCGGCCAGTAGCAAAGCATCGACATAACTTATATGATTGCAGACAATGATTGCAGCATCCCGTTCTGGAATATTTTCCAGCCCCTGGTGCTTGACCCGGTATATTGAGTGCCCCAGCAGCCAGACCAAAAAACGCATTCCGAACTCTGGAACTTCGCTGTAGATAAAAAGAGCCACTGCAGCATTCATCAGTGCCAATACCGCAAAATATTGCTCTTTCGCCAAGCCTGCCAGTCCGATCAATAAAATAGCTAACAGCGCAGCAAGTACCATGAACAGCGCATTTAACACATTGTTAGCGGCAATCACTCGCGCCCTATATTTTTCCGACGTTCGTTGCTGCACCATGGCATAGAGTGGCACGATAAAAAAGCCTCCAAAAATCCCTATCATCGCCATATCTATCAGTATTCGCAGCGCCCCATCCAGCCGCCAAAACTCCACCAGCGTTCTCAACTCACCGGGGTTAGAAAAATCACTGGCAAAATAAAGATCCAGGCCAAAAACACTCAACCCCAGCGACCCTAATGGCACAATACCAATTTCTATTTTATGACCCGACAGCTTGTCACAAAGCAGTGAACCAACACCAATACCAAGAGAAAAAACACAGAGTAGTAAAGTTACCACGCTTTCCCGGGAAAACAGCACCTCAATACTATAATTGGGGAGCTGGGTCAGGTAGGACGCTCCCAAAAACCAGAACCAGGAGATACCTAATATGGCAAGAAAAACTGTTCGATTCGAATAAGCGTAGCGCAAAATCTCAGCTGTTTCGCTGACGGGGTTCAACCTTATTTTCATCTCCGGTGCGACAGCTCGTGCGCGTGGAATCCAGAAACTAACCATCAAACCGAGCAGCGCCAGGGAACAAACTACAATTGATATTCCGGCTTCAGGAGCCGACCATTGCATCATAACCCCCGCTCCCGCCGTTCCGAGAAGGATTGCAAGAAAAGTACCCATCTCCACGAAAGCATTTCCAGAGACCAGCTCATCCTCACTCAAGTACTGCGGAATAATTGAATACTTAACCGGGCCAAAGAAAGCAGATTGCATTCCCATGAAAAACAGCACCGCCAACAGTCCCCATAAACTCTGATAATAAAATGCCAGCGAAGCACCGAGCATGGCAATTAATTCAGTCAGCTTAAGCACACGAATGAGCAGCGCTTTTTCGTATTTATCAGCTAATTGCCCTGCTAAAGCCGAAAACAGGAAAAATGGCAAAATAAACAAGCCCGCTGCCATATTATTCAAAATATCCGTATTAACCTGTGAATAGACTGTTGCCTGGTATGCGATAAGCAGTAACAGAGTGTTTTTAAAAATATTATCGTTAAATGCGCCAAGAAACTGCACACCGAAAAACGGCAAAAACCGTCTTTGGGTAAGCAAACAAAACTGGCTCTGAGAGCTTTCCGCTTCCTGCTTATCTGGCAAATGCTGCTTTTCTGACATATGCGTGTATTTCTATCCTTTTTTGGGCAGCCTATCAGAAATCATTCCCTGGCTCACATGTTTCGTGCAGGCTTAGATGTTTCGTGCAGGCTTAGATGTTTCGTGACGGTTAAGCAAGCTCTGTTTGTAAAGTTAGACGTCACAGCACAACGCCACCTTAATCTACAAACGCTCTGTAAGCCAAACTACCCAAGCGAATATTCAAGGATTTTGCCTGGTTAATTAAAAGAAAGAATTTCGGCTTATCCCAAAGCGCTGTTTTATATTAGAATGGTTCTTTTTCTCATTTATTGCCTATTAGTGGAATCACCATGCTTGTCATTCTGTCTCCAGCAAAAACTCTGGATTTTAGCACGCCTGCTCAAACCTCTTCGTTTTCAACCCCAGCGTTTTTAAATGAATCAGCAGAGCTTATTGCAATTTTGCGTAAGTTTTCACCAGACAAACTAGCCCCGTTCATGGGGGTTAGTGAAAAGATAGCGCTACTGAACAGCACTCGCTTTGAAACCTGGCACCTGCCCTTTACAACGGATAACGCCACGCAGGCCCTGTTTGCCTTTCGTGGCGATGTCTATACC
>CBDUGR010000070.1:0-8959 GCA_965366515.1 uncultured Gammaproteobacteria bacterium
GCAGCTACCGGACATTCACTTCATCAGCATGATTCATCCAGAAAATCAGGCATCCATTAACCTGGCACTCTCGCTGGGCGCCTCATACGAAAAGGAGATTGAGTTCTGGTGGAGCAGGTTTCAAATCTACCGGCATCAATGACGCCGGTGCACCTGCAAAAATCGCAGCATTAGCAACAAAGCACTGACAGAAACCCCTGCTATTAAAGCAATCCAATAGCCTTTGGCGCCCATCGCCGGGGTCAGCCAATCTGTCAGCCCAAGCACATAACCCAAAGGCAAACAGACTACCCAATAGGCAACAATAGATGCTACCAGGATAATATTGACGTCATGATAACCTCGCAACGCACCTTGTAACGGGGCCGCAACGGAATCACAGATCTTAAACCCTATGGAAAACAGCAGTAATATAGCCGCCATGTCGATCACATTCTGGTCATTCGAATATAGATCCGCCAGCTCTACCCGAAACAGGAATATACCCAATGCAAGTATAAACCCTGCTCCCACCGCCAACACCAGACCAGCTTTTAGTGCAACATCTGCCGCAGGGGGGCCCTGTTTCGCCAGACAGGAGGCGACACGCACAGTAATTGCTGTACTAATGCTCAATGGAACCATATAGGCAAGATAAGAGATATTCATGGCAATCTGATGGCCCGCAATTTCCGTTGCAGGCAAGCTGGCAATAAACAAAGTCACCAGTGCAAAGGCACTACCCTCAATCGTAATAGCCAAACCAATTGGCAGCCCTGTTTTTAACAAAAAAGCAATTTTGCACCACTCCACTGCATACAATCGCTCGAACAGGGGTACCGGGCGCAAAGCAGGATGCACCCAGGTATAGATGAATAGTGTGGCGAACATGGTCCAAAATGAAATACTGGTAGCCCAACCGCATCCAGCCCCACCTAGCTCGGGGAATCCCAGTTTACCGAATATGAGAATGTAATTAGCCGGAATATTAACCGCAAGGCCGACCGCTGCGCTGATCATCTGGGCCTGGGTATAGGCCATCCCTTCACTGAAGGGCTTGAGCACAAAAAACCCTATCACCACTGGCATACCCCAGGACAAGCCATGCAAGTAACCAGAGGCTACCCTTAGTACGTGCTGATCCCGGATCATCCCCGGCAAATAAAGCTGATTAAGGTTAAGTAATATAAATAGCAGAATTGCTATGGGTATTGCCAACCAAAAACCCTGCTGAAGATAATTCGCGACGGTTTTATAGTCACCAAGGCTGCAATATCTAGCGACCGTCGGATTTATAGACATGAAGGTTCCCACCAGAAACATAGCACAAACCGACCACAGAGAACTGCCGACACCGACGCCCGCCAGATCCGCAGTACTGGCCTGCCCGGCCATCAGAGTATCGACAAAGCTGGTCGATGCCATGAGCAATTGAGCAACCAGTACCGGTAGCGCCAGAGGAACCAACTTACTAATTTCAGATCTAAAAGGTGTCATTGCGAATAATTTATATTTACTTCAAAGTTCCGGGCATCGCGGGCTAGTATGGGAGGATAAGGTGGCTTGTCAATCAAAATGATGATGCTACGATTATGGAAATAGATAGGAAACCAAACGCACCGGGAACACCTCGCCGTTGGGGCTTGCTCAGCGCACCTGAAAAAGACATACTTATAGCCAACGCCTTACCTGTATTAATCGCCGGCAAAAAAATAAAAAAAAGACCGGCAAGGCAAATGCGCTAGAACAGACAGAGTGGATGGACAAGCAGGACAACACCTGCCCCTGAAAGAGGGTATAGAAACTGGCAATCGGTCTCAGACACATTGTCAGTCGATATAAAAGGCAACCAGCTTGGGATAATTCCCGGAGATTCACTTATGTTTCAATTGGCCTATATCAGTAAAGCAAAAGTATCGATTAGCCTGGACGAGCTGACCGACCTGAGTAACGACGCAGGAACAAGAAATCAAACCATCAATGTTACGGGTATGCTGTTATATCATAACGGTTCGTTTTTCCAGTTTTTAGAGGGCAACGAGCAGGTTGTAAAAGACCTTTATGAACATATTGCTAAAGACTCAAGACACTCAAACTGCGAAATCATATACGCGCATGAAGCAGGAAACCGCCTTTTTTCGGACTGGTTTACGCGCCACATAAGCTTTGAATACCTGGAGGAAATACTAGGCAAGGAGGTCAGTGAGGATCTCGGGGAATTGATGGCTGGAGAGATAATTGACCAGGACGAAACCACCCGAATCGTGAATAAAGTGACCTCGATGGTATCTGCCAGGCAGTGTAATTAAAGACTCTGCTGATGCGTGGTACGACAACATTTAACATAACAACTGGACACATAAGGAATACAGACCCGTTATGAAACGGCTTTCTCTTATTAAAGCTTTCAGAATAACTTTTGTGTTGATCGCAGCTGCCCTTTACGGCGCGCCGCTATCAGCCGAAACAAGCAATACTGATAATAATGCCGATGAATCGATACGCTCTTTGTCGATAACGGTATACAAGAGCGCCAGCTGTGGCTGTTGCGGCGACTGGGCAGAGCATCTGGAACAACAGGGGTTTGAGGTTACCAGTATTAATCAGAGCAATATGTCACTTATAAAACAACAGTTAGGCGTCCCCATAGAGCTGCAATCCTGTCATACTGCGACCGTTAACGGATACCTGGTTGAAGGTCACGTACCCGCTGCAGATATCAAAAACATGGTCAACCAGTCATCCTCAGTTCGCGGGCTTGCCGTCCCTGGTATGCCGATTGGATCTCCCGGAATGGAAATGGGGGATAGAAAAGAAGCCTTTAAGGTCATCTCCTTCCGGGAAGATGGTAGCACACAGGTTGTCAACGAATACCTGAGCGACTAGTAGAGAAGAGAAAGAATGAAGCAATTACATCGCAGTAATCTCTTTGGCTGGTCCGAGTTCAATGAAGCCAGAAATATTGATTTCCACGGGCTGCTTTGGGTTCGACCTGAAGGCAATATTCTGGTGGATCCGGTTCCCTTATCAGAGCATGATCAGAACCACCTGCAAGAGTTAGGCGGGGCCATGTGGATTGTCATCACAAACTCAGACCATATCAGGGATGCCGTCGCCATTTCAAAGAAAACAGGCGCGCTGATCGCTGGCCCGCTGGCGGAGTCCAAACAGTTCCCAATCGACTGCGACCGCTGGTTAGCAGAGAACGATGAACTGGTTCCCGGCTTAAAGGTGTTCGAAATGCAAGGCTCCAAATCACCGGGCGAGCTGGCACTACTGATTGATGAGCGAACCTTGGTAACAGGCGATTTGGTGCGTGCTCACCAGGCAGGAGAGCTATGCATTCTCCCCGAAGCAAAGCTCTGTGACAGACATGCCGCTGTTGCCTCGGTAAAACGGCTGCAGCAACTGCCCCTGATTGAAGCGGTTCTCACCGGTGATGGTTGGCCCGTTTTCAGGAATGGCCACAAGCTCCTCAGCGAGCTGGTGTCACGACTGGAAAACGATATCCGCTAACAAACCCATGAAAAGTTGCTGGCCCGCAGGACCTGCTCTCACTTCAAAATAAACACTAATCAATAAGTTGCATCTATGCCTTTGTTAAAACTAGATAATGTTTCGCTAAACTACGGAACCCACGTACTGCTTGATCAGGTCAATCTCAGTCTGCGCAAAGGCCAGAAAATTGGCCTTTTAGGACGTAACGGAGAAGGGAAAACCACTCTACTCAAGCTGATTGCTGACTCGATTAAACCAGATAGCGGCGAACGCTGGTTGCGACCGGGGATTAAACTCGCATGGCTCGACCAGTCACTGCCTCCAGCCGATGAGCAGGAAGTATATGACGTGGTTGCCAGCGGCCTGGCAGAAGTGGGTGAATTACTCAGTCAATACCATCACCTGATTCTGGGTGAAGGGGAAACGGATTTAAAAATGCTAGAGCGTATACAGCAGCAACTTGAGGCCAAAGATGGCTGGAGTCTGCAGCTGCGCGTGGATACCGTATTAAGTCAGTTACAGTTGTGTGGTGAAGCAAAAATGAAAGAGCTGTCCGGTGGCTGGCGACGGCGAGTAGCACTGGCAAAGGCACTAGTCAGTGATCCTGATATTTTGCTACTCGACGAACCGACTAATCACCTGGATATCCCTGCGATTGAATGGCTGGAAAAACAGATGATCGATTTTAAGGGTGCGATTATTTGTATTACACACGACCGGGCATTCCTGCAAAAGATCGCCAATCAGATCATTGAATTAGATCGCGGCCAACTTTATTCCTGGGAGGGCGACTACCAGAGTTTTCTGCGTTACCGAGCCCAGGAATTAGCTGCTGAGGAAAGGGCTAACAGCCTGTTTGATAAAAAACTCGCTCAAGAAGAGCAGTGGATAAGGCAGGGTATCAAAGCCCGCCGCACCCGCAATGAAGGACGTGTCAGAGCATTAAAGGAGATGCGCAATGAACGTAGTGAGCGGCGCAACCAAACAGGTAAAGCCAGCTTTGGAATGGAGGATGCCGATCGTTCCGGCAAAATAGTCGCTGAACTAACCGACATTTCCCATAGTTACGATAACAAAACCATTATTAATAATTTCTCCAGCGTTATTTTGCGCGGTGATCGTATTGGTATTGTCGGTGCTAACGGCGCGGGGAAATCAACCTTACTCAAGATTTTACTTGGCGAATTACAGCCAGACCAGGGACAGATTAAACTCGGATCCAAACTTGAAGTGGCTTATTTCGACCAGTTGCGCGACCACTTGGACCCGGAAAAGAACCTGATTGAAAATATTTGCGGGGGACGCGATTTTATTGAAATTAATGGCAAAAGACGACACGCTATTAGTTATCTGGGCGATTTTTTGTTCACCCCGGATCGTGTCAGAACACCAGTAAAAGCCCTTTCCGGCGGCGAACAGAACCGGGCGATTTTGGCTAAACTTTTCAGCAAACCCGCCAATATGCTGGTTCTTGATGAACCGACCAATGATTTGGATATTGAAACACTGGAGCTCCTGGAGGAAATTTTACTGGAGTTCCAGGGAACCGTCTTGCTGGTAAGCCATGACCGGGATTTTATGGATATGGTCGTTACCAATATCATGGTGCTTGAGGGCAATGGCGTTATAAACGAATACGTTGGCGGTTATAGCAATTGGACAGAAAAAGGTGGGCGGCTCCACAGCCTGGAAGAGAGAGGGAACAATCAAGCGACAGCCTCCGATATTCCCAATCAGACAAGTGAAACTACAACAGCACCTGTCCTAGGCACTAAGCCGGAGGCTAAGAAGAAACTGTCATTTAAGGATCAGCGAGAGCTGGATAGTCTTCCAGCTCTGATCGAGGAGTTGGAAGGAAAACAGTCACAACTTGAGCAACAGGTATCCAGTTCGGATTTTTATCAGGGTGACCGAGAGCAGGTTGATGTCACATTAAAAAATCTGGCTGATATTCACCAGCAGCTTGAGCAGGCGTATCATCGCTGGGATGAACTCGACAACCAATAATCAAGGTAATCAGAGTGTCTATTAAGAAAGGCGTTTACCAGCATTTTAAAGGCAACCGATATGAGGTATTGGACATAGCTCGCCATAGTGAAACCATGGAGGAATATGTTGTCTACAAAGCACTCTATGGAGAACATGGCGTGTGGATCCGGCCGCTGGTAATGTTTGAGGAAAGCATCGAGCGCGACGGCGTATGCCGCAAAAGATTTCAGCTGATCGAAGAGAGCAGCGACAAAGATCGTTAATAGGAGTCAGGCAATGGTGCTTTCAGGTCAGGTTAGAAGCTGCCAGATGGCATTATTGGAATGCAACAGCAATGCCGAAGACAGAGTGGAAATGGCCCAGTGGACTCAGAACTCTACCCTAAAATATATGCCGCCCTGAATAGCATTCCGAAAGGAGCCGTCACCAGCTACGGAGCAATAGCAAAAATTGTCGGTTGCGGGCCAAGGCAGGTTGGCTATGCGCTACGCGGGCTTCCCAAAGATACTAAACTCCCCTGGTATAGAGTGGTTAACAGCTCGGGGAGAATCAGTTTGCCGAAGGGTCAGGGTTACGAGGTGCAGCACAAACTACTCTGCGATGAAGGAATAGACTTTAATCTAAGAGGCCGGATAGATATGAGGCGATTTGCCTGGCATGGATAATCGATCTGGCAGCTATGCATTGCTTCTCCACTCGGCTAAACCCTTTGAGATTGTGATAGGGAAGTTAGGCAAAATACACGGGAAACCAGGCTACTACATCTATTGCGGCAGCGCCTTTGGCCCCGGTGGAATTGCCGCTCGCGTTAAGCACCATAGACGAATCGCCGAAAAACCCCACTGGCATATCGACTATCTGCGCAAAAATTTAGCCATACAAGAGGTTTGGTATTGCTACGACCCGGCAAAAAGAGAACATGGCTGGTCACAGATTTTAGCCAACTATTCAAATAGCTACTTACCGATGAGAGGTTTCGGCTCCTCCGATTGCCAATGCGACAGTCACCTTATCTATTGTGCGGAGAAACCTAGCCTGCGTCGTTTTTCGCAAACCTTGAGGCAAAGTATTCCTGATCATGAAACTGTGTTGTCTATAGCGTTAACTTAAAGCCAACGTTCCGAGATATCGGAATAGACGCTATTTATAAATCTCTACAGAAATATGACCCGGTGTTCTGCGCCGGTGTTTGCGCAACCCCTTCTCTTTCAGCGCAACCATACAGTCTTCCACCATCGCAGGGCTTCCACAAATCATCACATGGGCTTGCTCCGGATCAATCGGCAAGCCCGCCATGCGCTCCAACTCCCCGGAACGGATGGCATCCGGTATGCGCTGTTGCAGCGTATAGGAAACTGTTTCACGAGTGACCGATGACAGCTTAACAAACTGATCAGAATGTTGAGCTGAAATCTGTTGGATTAATGTCTGATAGGTCAGCTCATCCGCAGAGCGCACACCATGCACCAGCACCAGTTTGCTAAACCTTTGCCAGGGCTCATCCGTTTTCAATATCGACAGGAAAGGGCCCAGTGCGGTACCTGTCGCCAACATCCACAGATGCTCACATTGCGGCACTTCGTCCAGGGTCAGAAAACCGGCAACACCCTTTGAAAGATAAACTGAATCTCCTCTCTTTAGGCGATGCAACCGGGTAGAAAGTGGCCCGCCCGGCACCAGATTAAAATAGAATTCAGCAATGGGGTCGTTTGGCGCATTGACCAGCGAATAAGCCCGCGCAAGCATCTCATCTCTTTCTGGCGATGTAATTTCAGGCAATGCAATTCGGGTGAACTGTCCGGCCTTAAAATCCGGCAAAGCCGTCTTCACACGAAGCGAACAGAGCCGGTCGTTCCAGTGCAGATTATCAATAACCTCGCCTTGTACCCATTGATCCATAGTCTTGTCCCGTAATTTAAGCCCTTCACGATGGCTGAGAAAATATATTTATAGCAAGGTATCAGATTCTGTTCAGTCCTGCAGGGTTCCTTGGTAGACTCATCTTTTTTTATTCCAATTAGTTTAGCAAGGCTTAGCAGGAGCAAGATGCACAAACTCACGATTTTGGTTGTAACAGTTATACTGCTGGCTAGTGCCTGCAGTACCAGCGAATACCAACAACGGAACTCTTATACCACCATCAGCGTTGAGCAAATTTCTAGCAACTTGCCGGCTTCAAGTATCGCAGTGGGTTTTGATGTCGACGACACCGTGTTATTTTCCAGCCCTGCTTTTTACTATGTGGCTTACAATAAAGATGGCACCGACGGCAGCAATATCTATGGGGCGAACCCATTTGCAAGTAGCGAAGCCTGGGCAGACATCAACAACAAATTTGACAAGTTCAGCTTACCGAAAAAGATCGCTTCGCGTTTAATAAAAATGCATCTCGCAAGAGAAGATAAGGTCTATTTTATTACCGCTCGCGAACCCTCTACGCAGGAGCAGCTCACCTCGCTATTGAAAGAAGCGTTCCAGATAGCGGATCTGCATCCGGTGATTTTCGTGGGAAAAAATTCTAAAGAAGAACCGATACGCAAACATGATATCCAACTGTTCTATGGTGATTCAGATTCGGATATCAGAGAGGCGAAAGATGCCGGGGTACGCGCAATTCGCATCCTCCGGGCTGGCAACTCAACGGATCCAAGAAAGCTCGATTTAGGAGGGTTCGGCGAACCCATCCTCATTAACTCAGAATTTTAAATCTGCCCAGAGCCAACCTGAAAGAGAAATCTCCTCGGAACCGTACCCGTTCGTTATACCCACACTAACCTATATGTGGGTGACCGGTATGACAAACCAGTGACCCACAAGCAATAGATTAAGGGGAACAACGCTGTATTACTCTGCAAACCTCAGTTCCAGATACTCCGCAATCATCGCAGGCTTTGAAGATCCCTCAACTTCCACGATAACCTCTATCCGCAGCATCAATTGGCCAGGTCTTTTTTCTTCAGCTGCCAGCAATTTAATACGGCTGCGAACTTGGCTACCCGAGGGTACGGGTGATAAAAAGCGTACTTTATCAAAACCGTAATTCACCCTAACCAAAAACCCATCAATATTAAATTGGCTTTGTTCTACGAAATAAGCGACTAAGGATAATGTTAAGAGCCCATGGGCAATGGTTCCACCAAAAGGTGTATCCTTTGCACGTACTGGGTCGATATGAATGAATTGCCTGTCTAATGTAATTTCGGCAAATTGGTCGATTTTATTTTGATCTACCATTAACCAGTCGGTCACAGCAACTTCCTGGCCAATGTACTCATTAAGATTTTCTTTTTGAATTTTCATAACGCTTTCCTTTATACCCACACAATTAAAACCGGAGAAAACATACTCCTCAATAGCGTTTTTCGATTAACCTCCTTTTCCAGTGCCCGACAACGGGCATGATTAAAAAAACATCTGCCAGGATTCCAGGCCCCGGCTTTATAGCGATTGTTAAGCCTCTATGGGTGCTTTTATTTATATTTTATGGAGGGAT
>CBDUGR010000071.1:0-8933 GCA_965366515.1 uncultured Gammaproteobacteria bacterium
GGACTCACTCCCAGATCCAGAGCACTGGCAGTCGCGACAGGAAAAAGTATCACTGCCGTAGCTGCGTTCGAAACAATAGCCGTCAGCAGTGCCGCGAGTAAGAATATTGCCGTAAGCGTCAACGTGGCACTACCGGAGGCCAGGCTGGTCAGCCCGTTGGCTAACAGTTCAACAATCCCTGTCTTCTGTAGCGCAAGCCCGATGGCAATCGCGGCCGCAATCGCGCATAAAAGCTGAATATCAATACTGCGCCTTGCACTGGTTATCGAAGTACAGCCCATGAGCAGCATCATCCCTGCCGCAACAACAGAGGCTTTAAACATGGATAATAAACCCAAGGTCACCAGTACAATCATTCCTAGCAAAATTGCTCCGGCAAAATAGCGTCGCTCAAATCGAACTGGTTGTGAGTTATCTACTTTGCTCGCCAATAAAAAATCCGGCGCATAGCGCTGCTGCTCTGCAAAACCACTATGAGTATCCAGCAATAGCATATCGCCAGTTTTAAGCACTATTTCACCCAGCTTTTTATTAAGCTGTACACCATCTCTGGCCACCGCAATAACAGCAGCATTGTAATGTGTTCTGAAGCGACCCTCCTTAATAGATTTTCCAATAATTGGGCATTTATCGGAGACCACTACCTCAACCAGTGCTCGCTGGTCTCGCGGTGCGTCTACTTTCAGTATTTGATTGGTTGCCGGCACCAGACCACGAATCTTTTGCAGATCCACAACAGACTCGACGATACCCGCAAATAATAATATGTCACCGGCAGCTATTATTTCCTGTGGCGATACTGCTGGAATAACTTTGTTCCCGCGCGTAATTTCTACCAGGAACATACCAGGCAACTGCCTTAAGCCTGCCTTTTCAATCGATAGGTTGACCAGCGGACAGTCACTCTGTACTTCCATTGCCAGAGTATAGCGACGCGCATCGGCAAATTGCTGCGTGCCCGAACCGGTCTTGGGTAATAATCGACCACTCAATACCACAGTGAGCAAAATGACCACGAAAGAGCAGGGAATACCCAGCCACGCCAGTTCGAATAAAGACAACTCTAACTGTTGGTCATACTCAAGCAATAGCCCATTAATTATCAGGTTGGTGCTGCTTCCTATCAGAGTGCATGTGCCGCCAATAATTGCAGCATAGCTCAGGGGCATCATAAGTTGCGCGACATGCAAATTATTTCGCTTCGCCCAATCCGACACCGCTGGAATGAGCATGGCGACCACCGGAGTATTGTTCATAAAAGCACTGGCACCCGCCACAGGCAACATTAATCTTAGCTGCGCATGAACGGTGTTTTTCGGGCGACCCAGCAAATTTTGCGTCAGATTACCGATAAAACCGGTATCAGTTAAGCCCCGGGCGACAATAAAAAGTAATGCAATGGTAGCCAGCCCCTCATTGGTAAACCCAGTAAGAGCCTCCACTGGAGTGATGACTCCCAGCAACAACAAAATCCCTACGGCACCCAATAAAACAGCGTCAGGCGCCAGCGAGCTAATAGATAGTGTCAATAGTGTGGCTAACGTAACAGCCAGCGTTAGCCAGGCTTGATGTTCCATTGTATAACCACTGGGTTATTGTAATGTTTGCCCGCAAACTCGTTGATTCTTTATCCAGTTACTCAACCGTAACAGATTTTGCCAGATTACGTGGCTGATCGACATCCGTACCTTTCAGCACAGCAACATGATAAGCAAGCAGCTGCAGCGGCAGGGTGTAGACAATCGGTTCGAGAATATCATCCACCGGGGGAATTACCAGTACTCTGGTATCCTCCGCCTCACCAACAGCCGCTTCACGGTCGGCAAACACATAAAGCACTCCGCCACGTGCTTTGACTTCTTGCAGGTTGGATTTTAGTTTATCCAATAACTCGTTGTTGGGTGCAACCGCTATCACTGGCATATCACCATCCACCAAAGCCAACGGTCCGTGCTTTAACTCTCCTGCTGGATATGCCTCGGCATGAATATAGGAAATTTCCTTAAGTTTTAGGGCACCTTCCATGGACACCGGATACATAGCACCTCGCCCCAGAAACAGGGCATTGTGCTTATCCGCAAATTGTTCGGAAAGCAGCTGAATATTTGCATCTAGCTTGAGTACTTCTGTTAACAAATCAGGAAGCTGGTGCAAGGCTGTCACTATTTGCTGTTCTCTCTCTGCGGGCAATCCCTGTCTTCGGGCCAACATCAGTGTCACCAGTAGCAAAGCGACCAGCTGTGTGGTGAAAGCTTTCGTGGACGCGACACCAATCTCCGGGCCAGCCTGTGTTAACATGACCAGGTCCGATTCGCGCACCAATGTACTGGTCGCCACGTTGCAGATACCCAGACTCGCCAGATACCCCATGCCCTTTGCCATGCGCAGAGCCGCCAGTGTATCCGCTGTTTCCCCTGACTGCGAAATTGTCACGAATAGCGTGTTTGGAGCTACCACCACTTTACGGTAACGGTATTCGCTCGCAACTTCCACCTGACATGGAATTCCCACCAACTCCTCAATCCAGTAGCGCGCTACCAGCCCCGCATGATAACTGGTGCCACATGCAATAATCTGAACAGCCTGAACTTTATCCAGTATCTCCTTGGCGGCGGTACCCAAAGTCTGTTCCAGTACCTGCTTGTCTGTCATTCTTCCGTTTAATGTTGCTTTTACTACCTGCGGCTGCTCAAAAATTTCCTTAAGCATAAAGTGCCGATAAGTGCCTTTATCTGCAGCATCGACGTGGTGATCAAAGCGTGTGACGGGGCGCTGAACCGGTTTTAACTGATCGTCAAAAACAACAACACCCTCTCGGGTCAGTTCTACAAAATCACCCTCATCCAAAAAAATAAATTGATCGGTCACCTGCAATAACGCTAGTTGGTCGGAGGCGATAAAGTTCTCGCCGATACCCACTCCAACAACTAATGGACTGCCACTACGAGCTGCAATTAGTCGGTCAGGCTGGGAACTGTCTACCACGCCTAAAGCAAAGGCGCCCTCCAGTCTCATAATGGTTTTTTGTACCGCCAGACGTAACTCATCACCGGCATTTCGATAATAATGGATCAAGTGCGCCACCACTTCGGTATCTGTGTCCGAAGTAAACTGGTATCCGGCAGCGTTTAGCTCGTCTCTTAATGATTCGTGATTTTCAATAATGCCATTATGAACCACGGCTATCTGATCGTTTGACATATGCGGGTGCGCGTTACGTTCGCTGGGAACACCGTGGGTTGCCCATCGAGTATGCGCCACCCCAATCATGCCTGTTAAATGTTCCTCGGCGATCGCATCCGCAAGTTGCTGTACCTTGCCTTCTCGACGTATCCTTTCAAAATGGTCTTGTCCTGATTCGATGACAGCCATACCCGCCGAATCATAACCCCTATACTCCAATCGCCTTAAGCCTTCCAGCAATATACCGGTTACATCACGATTTGCGATTGCGCCTACTATTCCACACATAAATTCATGGCCTTGTATTCATCTGCTATTTTTTCTTTGGTCGCTGCCAACCCTCGACAACCTTTGGCTTTCCTCTGGCTACGACGAGCGTGTCTGCCGCCACATCTTTTGACAGCGTAGAACCAGCACCAATTGTGGCATTCTCACCAACCGTAATAGGAGCCACCAGTGCTGTATTTGAACCGACAAATACACCATCCAGGATTTTCGTTTTAAACTTGTTGGCACCATCGTAATTACAGGTAATAGTGCCTGCGCCCACATTTACCTGCTTGCCAATTTCAGCATCACCGACATAACTGAGGTGATTCACTTTGCTACCAAGACCGATATAGGATTTTTTAATTTCTACAAAGTTACCAATCTTTGCCCCTTGCGCGAGGTGCGTTTGCGGTCGCAAACGAGCAAACGGGCCGATATCACAGTTATCTTCTATTTGCGCATCTTCGATTACCGTATTGGCGTGAATGGTGACACCACTGCCAATTTGCGCGTTCTTGATCACGACATTCGGCCCGATCTTTACCCGGTTTCCAATACTGACCTTTCCCTCTAGCAGCACATTCGCATCGATGAAAATATCCTGCGCAACCGTTACTTCGCCCCGAATATCCAGGCGTGCGGGATCGGCGAGCGTAACCCCCTGATCCATTAATTTTTCTGCCTGTTTAAGCTGGTACCAGCGCTCCAACTCGGCCAACTGCCTGCGACTATTAATACCCTGTACTTCCTGCTCGATTGTCACCACTTCTGCCTCGACCCGCATACCTTCAGATACCGCCATCGCGACAATATCCGTCAGGTAGTATTCTCCCTGAGCGTTATTCGAAGAAAGTTTTGGTAACCAGTCCTTCAGCTTTGCGCAGTTGACAGCAATAATTCCGGTATTGCCTTCTTTGATTGCTCGTTGTTCTATCGTTGCATCTTTTTCTTCAACGATCGCCTGCACCAGGCCCTGCTCATCACGAAGGATGCGGCCATAGCCCGTTGGGTCTCTTAACTGAACCGTTAATAGGCCAATACTGTTTGAATCCAGCTTTTCAAGCAACCGGTTTAGCGTTGTAATTGGAGTTAAGGGAACATCACCATAAAGAATAAGCACCATGCTCTTCGTATCAATGGCAGGTAACGCCTGTGCTACCGCATGCCCCGTACCCAGCTGTTGCGCCTGAGTAATCCAGTTAATAGGGTGCCGCTGAAGGCTTGCTTCCACCTGTTCTCCACCATGTCCAACCACCACATGAATCGCTTGCGCATCCATCATCACAGCGGTTTCCACGACGTGTGACAGCAACGGTTTGCCGGCCAGTTGATGCAGCACTTTCGGCAATTCCGACTTCATGCGGGTACCTTGACCTGCGGCGAGGACAACAACCTCCAAACTCATAACGCTCCGTACTCCCTAAATATCGATTTCTAACTTTCTCTCAGAAAAAATTTAAATAAAAAGCTTTGATACATTATTGTCCAATTCGACTAAAAAGCCATAAAAAAAGGCAGCTTATGCTGCCTTTTCTGTAATCGCGGAGATGAACTCTTGTGTTATTTTCCCATCTTTTTCCTGATACGCGAAAGCGTTCTCAGCTGGGCTGCCGCTTCAGCCAACTGCGCTGACGCCAAGGCATGATCGATATCTGAACTTTGATCCGACATCATTTGCTCGGCCTGCTTCTTTGCCTCCAGAGCCGCAGCCTCACTCATATCATGGGCTCGTAATGCTGCATCGGCCAGAATGGTCACCAAGTGCGGTTGCACTTCAAGAAAACCACCGGAAGCATAGAAAATTTCTTCTTCTCCACTCTCCAGGATCAATCTCACCGGACCGGGCTTTAGTTCGGTCAGCAACGGTGCATGGCCAGGTGCTATACCCAGATCTCCAAGAGAACCAGCCGCAATTACCATTTCCACCAGACCGGAGAAAATCTTTTCTTCTGCGCTAACAATATCGCAATGGACAGTCATCGCCATGCCTTTTAAACCCTTTTATCCTTTGATCACCTGTGAACTGATAGGTTCACCGGTGTCAATGTTACATTTTTTCTGCTTTTTCGATCACTTCTTCAATACCACCAGCCATATAGAAGGCTTGCTCCGGCAGGTGATCATACTCTCCTTCCAGAATCGCCTTAAAGCTGCGGATCGTTTCTTTCAAGGATACATATTTACCAGGAGAACCGGTAAATACTTCCGCGACAGTGAAAGGCTGCGACAGGAAGCGTTCAATTTTACGAGCACGTGCTACCGTCAGTTTATCCTCTTCGGACAATTCGTCCATACCCAGAATCGCGATAATATCCTTCAACTCCTTGTAACGCTGCAGTACACCCTGTACACCACGAGCTACGTCATAATGCTCCTGCCCGATAATTAGCGGATCTAGTTGGCGCGAAGTGGAATCCAGCGGATCTACCGCAGGATAAATACCTTTAGCTGCGATATCACGCGAAAGTACCACGGTGGAATCCAAGTGGGCAAAAGTTGTTGCCGGCGATGGATCCGTCAAGTCATCCGCTGGGACATAGACCGCTTGAATGGAGGTAATGGAACCGGTTTTCGTGGAAGTAATACGTTCCTGCAAAACACCCATCTCTTCCGCCAGCGTAGGCTGATAACCCACCGCTGAAGGCATACGACCCAAAAGTGCCGATACCTCTGTACCCGCCAGTGTATAACGATAGATGTTATCCACAAATAAAAGCACATCACGCCCTTCATCTCGGAATTTTTCAGCCATGGTCAAGCCGGTCAACGCCACGCGCAAACGGTTTCCAGGGGGCTCATTCATTTGCCCATAAACCATTGCCACTTTGGATTTACTAAATTCTTTCACGTTAACAACGCCCGCTTCCTGCATTTCGTGGTAGAAGTCATTCCCCTCACGAGTCCGCTCTCCCACACCGGCAAATACTGACAAGCCTGAGTGCTCGGTTGCAATGTTGTTAATCAATTCCATCATGTTAACGGTTTTACCAACACCGGCACCACCGAACAAACCTACCTTACCACCTTTGGCAAAGGGACAAACCAAATCAATAACCTTAATCCCCGTTTCCAAAAGCTCATCAGAAGCTGCTAACTCTTCATAGGCCGGTGCATCACGGTGAATCGGCATACGTTCCTTTTCACCAATTTCGCCCATTTCGTCAATCGGCTTACCCAGCACATCCATAATACGGCCGAGTGTTTCCATCCCTACAGGGACTGAAACCGGAGCGCCGGTATTTTCAACCGCTAGACCACGGCTAATACCTTCGGATGATCCCATGGCAATCGTTCGAACGACGCCGTCACCCAGCTGCTGCTGGACTTCCAGGGTTAAACCCTTTTCCGCCACCATTAAAGCGTCGTAAACACTGGGCAATGCGTCCCGTGGGAATTCCACGTCAATAACCGCGCCAATGATTTGTACAATACGTCCGCTACTCATTTCCGGTTCCTCTTTTCTTAATGGGGAAAATCAACTATCCCCCGGTAAAATTAAATTCTTTAGACCGCCGCCGCGCCACTAACGATCTCTGAGAGTTCCTGAGTGATCGCCGCTTGTCGCGCCTTATTGTAGACCAGCTGTAGATTGTCAATCAGATCACCCGCATTATCTGTGGCGCTCTTCATCGCAATCATCCTGGCCGCTTGCTCACAGGCATTATTTTCAACCAGGCCCTGATAAACCTGCGATTCTATATAGCGGGTTAACAGGCCTTCGAGCAACGAAGCATCATCCGGCTCATACAGATAATCCCAGTGATGGGCCATTTGCTCACTATCTTCCGCCTTAAGTGGTAACAACTGATCAACACAGGGCTCCTGAGTCATGGTATTAACGAATCGGTTGTATACCAGGAACAACTTATCGATTTTGCCTTCTTCAAAAGCATCCAGCATAACTTTGATCGATCCAATCAAATCTGATGCATTGAATTCATCACCCAAGTGCGTTTTTGCGGCAACTACATTACCACCCACACTCTTGAAAAAGCTGACTGCTTTGGCGCCTACCAGACACAGATCAATCTCAGCGCCCTTGTCCTGCCACTCTCTGGTAGAGCGAATCGCTGTTTTAAAGAGGTTAACATTTAACCCACCACACAGGCCTCGGTCAGTTGAAATAACAACTACACCAACACGTTTAACCTCTCTTTCATCCATATATTGATGGCGAAATTCCGAGGCCGCATTGGCCAAGTGACTGACGACCGCACGTATTCTATCCGAATAGGGCCGCCCAAGACTCATTCTTTCCTGAGCTTTGCGCATCTTACTTGCCGCCACCAGCTCCATCGCGCTAGTAATTTTCTGCGTACTTTTAATACTCGCAATCTGCGTGCGGATCTCTTTTCCGGCTGCCATGAGTTATCTCAGTATTCCAGAGTTAATAGTTAACTTTTGAGTTACCAAAGGGTAACCCGCTACCAGGTTTGTGTTGATTTGAACTTGTCGAGGCACTCTTTGAACTTCGCCTCATAGTCATCATTCCAATCGCCGCTGGTTTCGATCTCGCTCATCAGGTCGCCATACTGACTTTGCGCATAGGACAGCAGCGCT
The DNA here is from genome assembly GCA_965366515.1 of uncultured Gammaproteobacteria bacterium. GTDB lineage: Bacteria > Pseudomonadota > Gammaproteobacteria > Pseudomonadales > IMCC2047 > JAJFKB01. Next base: position 8,014 of record CBDUGR010000071.1, read on the forward strand.
TCTTCAAAATCGCCAATTTTAGGCACTTCAACATCTTTTAGATAACCTTCGTTTGAGGCGTAAATAAGCAATCCCATTTCAGCAATTGTTTGCGGAGAGTATTGCTTTTGCTTCATTAATTCTGTTACACGCTCTCCGTGATCCAGCTGGGCTTTTGTAGCTTCGTCCAAATCTGAAGCAAACTGCGCAAATGCTGCCAGCTCACGATACTGCGCCAAAGAGGTACGAATACCACCGGACAGTTTCTTCATGATTTTAGTTTGAGCAGCGCCACCCACCCGGGATACCGAAATACCCGCGTTCATTGCTGGTCGGACACCGGCGTTAAACATATCCGATTCCAGGAATATCTGGCCATCGGTAATAGAAATCACGTTCGTGGGTACGAATGCTGATACGTCACCGGCCTGCGTTTCAATTACCGGCAATGCGGTAAGTGAACCGGTCTTACCCTTGACTTCACCGTTGGTGAATCTTTCAACGTAGGCTTCACTAACACGCGCCGCTCTTTCCAGCAGACGCGAGTGCAAATAGAAAACATCCCCGGGGTAGGCTTCACGACCCGGTGGACGACGAAGTAGCAATGAAATCTGACGATAGGCCCATGCCTGTTTGGTCAAATCATCATAAATAATCAGAGCATCCTGACCACGATCCCGATAATACTCGCCCATGGAACAGCCGGCGAATGGTGCCAAAAACTGCATGGATGCAGGATCTGAGGCGTTAGCCGCAACGACAATGGTATGTTCCATCGCGCCATGTTCTTCTAGTTTGCGCACAACCGCCGCTACTGAAGAAGCTTTTTGTCCCACAGCGACATAAACACATTTAATACCCGTGCCTTTCTGGTTGATAATGGCATCGATCGCTACTGCCGATTTACCAATCTGGCGGTCACCAATAATCAACTCGCGCTG
>CBDUGR010000072.1:0-8696 GCA_965366515.1 uncultured Gammaproteobacteria bacterium
GGACCGATAGTCACATCCTGAGAAAATTTATTCGCTGTGTTTACCGGTGGATAATCCCAATGTGCCATGTTGTCGTGATTTTCCACGCCAAAGGGCACAGGGCCGGGGATTTGCGACCAAATATAATTGCGAAATCTTGGATCGATTTTTTCGATCAGCTCCTTCTTGATATAGAAAAGACCCGCGCCTTCCGGGCCACATTGCCATTTGTATGCGCCCGTTACCATCATATCGACATCATCGTCCTTCACGTCAATATCAATAGCACCAAAAGCCTGAATTGCATCATCAAGCACCAGCGCACCATGCGCGTGCGCAATTTTGCAGACCTCCTTCATGTTAAAGGTGAAGCCGCAGAAAGCTGTGGTGCGATCAACGATCACCAACTTGGTATTTCCATCAACCTGCGCCTCGAGATCTTCCATCAGGATCTCTCCATTCACGTGTTTAACGAAGCGCAGCTCAACACCATAGCGTTTGCTAATATCCTGGGCTATGTAAAGAAAGGAAGGGTAAGACAGGTCGTTCACGACGATATTATCGCCTGCTTTCCATTCGAGCATGTTGTACATGATCAGGTTTGCAACAATTGACGGGCGATAAGCATTAGTCACTTCATCTTTGTCGGCGTTAATAAAACGCGCACCACGGGTAATGCTTTCATCCCAGGCGCTCGTGAGAAAAGGATGGGTCGCAATGTCCGCGTTAGGTATATCCTCCATGCGACCATATTCAACGAAATTATAGAAATCCCGAGCGGCTTTCAGCCAATAATTACCCGGAATCATCTGATCCCCGGCGTTTAGATAAACCCAATAGTCCGTCAGCTTAAACTCGCTACGAATCTCGTTTAAATTTTGATCAATATAGTTTTTTTCCACTTTACCTCTTAGCTCCTTACTTAATTTTGCAAAAACACCATAAAAAACGCTCAATGTCGCCAGTTAAATAAATTGTTGGGCAAAAGCGGCGCGCCGATATCCAGAGACAAAAAAAGCAGCCAGACTGACAATATCAAAAACCGGTACTTTTAATACTTGTTGTATCTCCAGCCTAAAGGGCACCAGATTTGGACACTCCAACACCACCAGCCCCAGCTTACCACTGCAGTTTTTTAATGAAGCAGCTGCGTTAGACACATCTCTTCTGAGTTTTTTAACATCCATATTTTGAGCGCCCTCCAGCACAACTCGGCGAAACTCCGGGTAATCTTCCATTCCCTTTACCTGTACGTCTTCCAGTTTGAATCCAGAAGCGCGGAGGTGATCATTGCTCAGCAACCCGGAGTGCCCTGTAATAAGGCCCACTTTGAGGTGCGACGGCAAAAAACCCTGCAGCAGTGGCACCATCTGCAACCCGGAACTGAGAAACGGGATATCAAGGCTATCCGCGATCAGTCGTTGAAAGGGGGCATATAAACCACAACTGGTCGTTATAAAATGAACCCCTTTTTCCTGTAGCTGCCTCGCGGCTGCGATGATGGGCTCCAAACAGGATTCATCGATATTTAAAAGGTGCTCAATGGTTACTCTTTCAACGACTGCATGTACAACTGGAAACTCAAAAGTTTGTGCATGCCCAGGATCCCCTGGCAACCTTGGAATTGAAGAACAAAGCGACAGGATACCGGCCACCTGACCATAGTGAGTTCGCCCCCCGTCTACTTGATCCGGATAATATTGCTCCACAGGTAATTCCAAAGGTTGCTGATGATGTGATACATCGTTGATGAATACTGGTTGCTAATACCCTAGCCGCTTGTATTCAATTTTGGTACAAAAATTATAGGGTCTTAGGTCTAAAAACAAAGGCTCTCTTCTTATCTGTATTAGTTGTCTAACGCATAAAATGGGTCGAACTTGCTGTTGATCCAAATCAAAAACCCATTAGTTTAGGTTTAAAGTTCAGTCCTTGCCTCAGTTATAATCGCAGCCCTCATTTATCTGGTAACCAGAAAAAAATAAGGGTGTATATGCTTAATAATAGAATTCTCGATGCGGAGTTTCGTGGGTCAGGTCATGAACATAGGCCTTTACGCCTTTGGCTGCGCCTGCTTACCTGTACAAACATGATCGAAAATAAATTACGCAATCATCTAAGAAAGGAGTTCGGCTGCACACTACCGCGCTTTGATATGCTCGCTCAATTACAAAAAAATCCAGAGGGATTGAGCATGGGAGAGCTATCACAACTGATGATGGTATCAGCAGGTAATGTGACAGGTATCTCCAACCAGCTTGAAAAGGAAGGTCTTATTGAGCGCAAAGTATCAGCGAAAGACCGACGCTCCTATAGACTTTCACTGACTGATGTCGGGCTGCAACAGATTAAGAGAATGACGCAATCCTACGAGTCCTGCTTGTCTGAGATATTTACAAAAATTTCTGAAGAAGGAACTGACACGGCAATTCAAATGTTAGGCAACCTCAAGCAGCATATTGGCTCGGAGCAGACAAACATCCAGCTTTCACCAGTCTAATCTACCCGGCGGCATTGCCTGGCATGACCTGATAAAGCAAGCGCCGGTATATTCGCCGGCCCCTGGAGAAAAGCCTATTCCAGGTTTTAAATGGCAGCTTAGTCTGCCTTATTGGCCGACTAACTAGCGCATTTTTAGTCCGTCCCATTTCCTGCCACTTTAATGTTTCGGTTAATCAACCGACCATCAAAGTGGTGCTAGTTCTCACCGATTAAACTATCAACGAATACATACTCGCGTTGAAACCCTACTTTGGAAAATGCGCAATGTTCCGTAGCCACCTTATTTTTGATAGTTGGCAATCATCTAAAAATATTTTTAATTACATATTGCAATTATTGTGAATAGTTACTATATTTTCAAGCCAATATTTTCATCTTGCAATTAAACGCATTTGAGCAGTTTCCCTCCTCGCGTTCGATAGAGCGCAAGACAGCAGGCCCGGTTTTCCGGGCCTGTTTTTTTATCTCATCTTCAGTTATAAACACTATTTATTTATGACCTTTCCATCCATAAAATATTAATTTCATATTGCAATTATTTTTCTTTACAACTATTATTTACAGTCTCAGCAATCCCAATTTAAAGTCCTTCGACAGGAGCATAATCGTGAAAACCATTTTTGAACCCTTTAGAATTAAATCGGTAGAACCGATCAAGATGACAACGCGCGAAGAACGTGAGCAGTTGCTGAAAGAAGCCAATTACAACGTTTTTTCATTGAAATCTGAAAACGTTCTTATTGACCTGCTAACAGATTCCGGAACATCCGCAATGAGCACCGATCAATGGGCTGCGCTCATGAAAGGTGACGAGTCCTACGCTGGCTCTCCTTCCTTTTATCGCTTTGAAGCTTCGGTAAAAGATCTGTTTCCTTTTAAACATGTCATACCCACTCACCAAGGTAGAGCGGCAGAACAAATTTTAACGTCAATCCTGCCTGGTGATACCAGCACCCAGATTATCCCTAACAATACGCATTTTGACACTACGCGCGCCAATTTTGAAAATGCCGGTATTAACGCACTGGATATGGTTATTGAAGAGGGAAAAGATCCGGCATTGGATTATCCCTTTAAAGGTAATATGGATCTAGTTGCGCTGGAAGCACTGCTGGCAAAAGAAGCTGACAGGGTTCCTCTAGTAATGATCACTATTACTAATAACGCTGGAGGCGGACAGCCCGTTTCGATGGCCAATGTACGTGGAGCAAAAGAGATTTGCGAAAAATACAACAAACCACTTTACATCGATAGCGCACGATTTGCCGAAAATGCCTACTTTATTAAACTACGCGAAGAGGGTTATCAGGACAAACCCGTCCGAGATATTGTGCGCGAAATGTTTTCACTCGCTGATGGCATGACTATTAGCGGGAAAAAAGATACCTTTTCCAATATGGGCGGCTGGCTAGCTCTGAATGATGATGAATGGGCGGAAAAAGCCCGCGCTCGACTAATCATGACAGAGGGATTTCCTACTTATGGAGGACTTTCAGGACGTGATCTGGAATGTGTTGCTCAGGGATTGAAGGAAATTGTTGATGAAGACTATTTGAAGTATCGTATTCGGTCGATCCAGTACATCACAGAAAAATTGGACGCGATTGGCGTGCCAGTGATGAAACCTGCCGGTGGTCATGCTGTCTTTATCGATGCGAAATCCATGTTGCCCAACATTCCTGCCCTGCAATACCCTGGTCAGTCACTGGCAGTAGCGATGTACATCTATGGCGGCATTCGAGGTGCTGAGATCGGATCCTTTATGTTTGGTCGCCAACCGGATGGCAGCGAAAAACCCGCACAAATGGAACTGGTTCGCCTAGCTATGCCCCGTCGCGTCTATACCCAAAGCCAGGCGGATTACATGATTGAAGTATTTGAGGAAATTGTCAGGGACAAAGATCAACTGAGAGGTCTGGAAATCACCTGGGAACCAACTTCATTACGTCACTTCACTTCAAAACTCAAGCCACTCTAGCTGGAGTTGAGCTAAAGGACTCAACCAGGAACGCAATCTTTGTTTTGCGTTCCTGGTTTTCTATTTTTTCTGATCCGGTTATTCTTTAGGCACACTCTTCAACCTGCCTTTTATTTTGCACCTCACGGTGCAGTTGAATAGCTTCTTTAATCTGCCCTACCTTTGTTAACCCTTTGACTTTATCGAATAATATATCAGCACCTTCATATTGGCGCTTCAGGTACGCCAACCATTGTTTTGTCCGATTCCCCACATAACGTGGACTCCATTGATCAGACTGATCAAAAAAGGCCTCGACTGAGTCCAGTATTTGCATCCAGGCAAGCACCTCAGTCTTACTATTATTAAACTGCGATTTAATCTGTCGCGCCAAATCCGGGCAGGCTAACGCGCCCCGGCCTAACATGACATCCTGACACCCACTTTCCGCTTGAGCCTGATGCGCATCATGGGTATTCCAAATTTCTCCGTTGGCAACCACGGGAATATTCGCTATCCCCAATACGCGTTTTATATGGCTCCAGTGTGCAGGTGGTTTGTAGCCATCATCGCGGGTTCGAGCATGAATACATAGTTCAGTGGCACCAGCCTCCACAATACCAGCAACGATATCCTGCAAAAGGCTGGAATCTTTATATCCAAGCCGAATTTTAGCCGTCACTGGAATTGACTCATCCACTTCATTTCGCACAGCGGCAACTATTGAGGCTACACGCTTTGGTTCCTGCAGCAGGACTGAGCCTCCATCACTTCTATTAACCGTTTTGGCCGGACAGCCGAAATTCAGATCAATACCCGGCGCGCCAAGTTTTGCCGCCTCAACAGCATTTATCGCCATCCATTTCGGATCGCTGCCCAACAACTGTATAAAAACCGGTGTACCTGCTATTGTTCGACCGCCCTGTTTCAGCTCGGGAGAATAGCGTTGAAAGACTCGCTCGGGGAAACGGTGGTCCGTCACCCTTACAAATTCTGTCACACAACGGTCATACCCACCTAAACCAGTGAGCAGCTCGCGCATGGCATGGTCAACCACCCCTTGCATCGGTGCCAGCAAAACACGCATGATTATTCAGTCAATCCGGCTTTGCGCATTTTGTTATAACGGCTATAGGTCTTCTTCAACACATCATTCTTTCTTTGGTCACTCAATGCAGTCCATTGTTCGATCTCTTGCTCAGTGCGAAAGCAACCCACACAGATTTTGTTGTCGTCCAGACGACACACCATAATGCATGGGGATTTAACACAACTTTCAACCATAAAAAAATTTCTTTCTAACGAGTGTACTGGCAAGGAGCACCTATTTTGGATAAAAATTCTCCAAATAACCAGAGTAATTTACTACCCAAAACCTAAGGCCGACCAAAATTAGTTGATATCTAAAATATTTTCAGCGGTTCCATTGACTTAATGGTTTGCTTCAACGACCATAAAGGATCTGTCGCAAGACACTAATGAGCAAAATCCGGAAAGCAAAACTTAAAATCCATTACTACAGATCGATAAACATGAACACTCTTACACTTAAACATCGACCTCAACACCTAATGCGCAGAAGTGTGGGTGTGTGCATTTATGCCCGATGCCCTGTGGAGCGGTTCTAAAGGTTTTAATTTCTAGATAAGATAATAGAAAAAAGCCTCCTGGGACTCAGATCCAGGAGGCTTTTTTCTTTCCAAGCATTTATTTTCTAAATATCCGAAAGAATCCCTCCGACTTCCTGGACCCGAACCGTTAGGTATTTTCTGTGTTGCACTGTTAGCAATCAGGCATCTATTTATCCTCCAAGACTTAAATCCAGACAACAGCGAAGATCATGGAAAGAAAACTACAATTCAACATTACAAAAATTTATCTTCTGGCATTTTTTCAGTCCGCCATGGTGATTACGGCTATCTTTGTACCTCTGCTGCAAGGATACGGCCTCTCCATGTCAGAGGTTATGCAAACACAGGCCCTTTTTGCACTGACAGTCGCGATCTGCGAAGTGCCTAGTGGCTACCTGGCTGATCTTTGGGGCCGAAAAAATACTATCCTCTGCGGTGCAGTTCTCAGTGCCTTAGGGTTTGGCTTACTGTGTTTGGCAGATACCTTCTGGGAATTCATGGCCTACGAATTCATTCTGGGTATTGGTATAAGCTTAAACTCAGGGGCTGATCTGGCATTGTTGTATGATACGAATAATCATCTCAATAGCAAAGGCGATACCCAACGAAGCAGCCAACATATTGCAAAGCTGATTTCACTGGAAGGACTGGCTGGTGCAATAGCTGCAATTCTGGCAAGTGTACTGATGCTCTGGTCTTTGCAATGGGTCGTTCTGGTACAAGCTATTATTGGCCTGGCGCCGGTTTTTATAGCAGCCACCTTAGTTGAAGCACCACGAAAAATATCAGTTAGCGGACATCGTGAAAATGCGCTGCATTTGAAAGCGGTGATGATGAAAAAACCTCTAGTGCTCAGTATTGCGCTGGCCATCATTGCGTTTAATCTTGCCGCAATTTATGGCTTTTGGCTGTATCAAAAATTTTGGCAGGCTCGCGGCATTCCAGTCGCATACTTCGGTTACCTGTGGGCTGTGCACTGCATTATTCGCGGACTTGCCGCTCGATTTGCCAACGACGTGGAATTGCTATTTGGGTCACAAAAAACTCTGATATTAGTTGCTCTGCTCAACCTATTTGGCTTGCTGGGTATGGCATTGAGTCCTGGTCTGCTAGGTGTTTATGTAGCCTTTATTTTACCGATTGCTCGTGGAATAAGCTCAGTCATACTGGCTGATGGACTGAATAAGCGACTGGATGCGGAATTTAGGGCCACTGTTAATTCGATTGTTAGCCTGGGGTTTCGGTCCATTTTTATTATCACCGGACCGCTCATAGGAGTGCTGTTAGATAAGCAGGGGGTCGAAACCAGCCTTATAGTATTGGCGGCAATATTTACTCCAATATTTGGCTTGGTTTTAGTGCTGCTATTCAATAGCATAAAACAGGAAAAGCAATCTTTTGGTGACCCCAAACTGTTGAAGGAGATTGAAAGAGAGCCACTTATCAACCATTAATCTAAATGGCGGCACATCACAATTGTGCCGCCATTCAATGATCGGTAAATTGTACCTGCGGCCAATCGCCAGAAGCGGTTTTAGCGTCAGCCAGTAGCACTTCTCGAGAGAACGCTGAATGTTCTGGAATTGATATGACGTTTTTTGCCACTAGATTTGTACTAAAGTGCTTCTACTTTTTGCTTTCCACAACGTTTGCATTTAAACAACGTCACCAGTTTGCCCTGCTTTGAATCGACGAAGTTACTCTTCACAACCATCCATTTATGATGACCATGCTGACACATACCGAGCGGCTTTGTATTGGGTTTTTTGAAGGGCAGTATTTTGGCCATGTGCTGTATTAATCTGTAACCAGGGGCACGCTACCTAACATTTCGGCAGCCGAGAACAGAATGCATAAAAACCAGCGTTAACTAGTTGCCCGTATAGAGCCCGCGCAGAGACAAAAATCATATACTTCGAACAAACAGATACTCTTAATTGTGTGCTCAAGGGCGACGTGTTTTGTTCTCCACCAACTTGCCCTGATATAACGCTTTGGCTGCCTTTAACAACATTCCCTGATCTTTATGACTAAGCTTAACTGCTTTTCCATCCGGTAAAGTAAAGGTCAAACTATAACCGTTGAGGTCGTGGTAAATATCTTGTTGAGTAATAGCAAATGGTTGAAACTCGTCCATGATATGCTAGCCAGGCGTTAGCCTGCTATCCCCTAATTTAGTTAATGATAAAATCCCTCTTGCTGAGCCTGGATTGGTTTACAATAAAATCCAGCCCACAAAGGCTAGTTCGAATTGCCATCCGAGTCCGCCCTTTTTATTTCCACCTAGCATTTTCCTATTTCGTGGATCAAATAAGACTAGCATAAATTACAAATAATTGGCGCGCTTACCAAAAATTTTTTAACACTAATATTTGTGCGTTTTGTAACATCCAATATGTAAGAACTGGACTCCATAACTCGCCCCCATATATTGCTACGCAAATCTGCCCCGTTGTCTGCAATACTCCACTCACGAGAGTCGCTCAACAACTACTGCCAACTGACAATATTCTGCACCTAGGGAACCTCTGAATAATTCCTTGATCCCTCTGGCGTACAGAGCCTTTGTAGATCAAGGCGGCTTTGTGCAGTAATGTCCAGACCTTGCAAACAAAGCCAACGCAGAG
>CBDUGR010000073.1:0-8674 GCA_965366515.1 uncultured Gammaproteobacteria bacterium
GGTGAGATTGGCTACCAAACCCGATGATCCGGCCAGTGCCGTTTCGATACCGGCAGGTGCCTTCCATACTCCTCTATTGGCATCGGTCTTTGCAAACATGCCAGCGATATAGCCTGAAGGTGGTACCGGGATGGGCTCGAAAGAAACTCCTGTCGGATCTTGTGCCAATAACCAGGGCATGTATACCGCACCATAGGAATTCTTGGGGGAAATACCACCGGCAAAAGCTTGCGCATCTGGTACATCGTCATCATCCGGAGCCATATCACCGATGAAGAAGCAATCGCTTAAGGAGCGATTTGAACAGTAGTTCATCCCCTCATTAACCACATGCAGGGAACCCCGGCCTGGTACTGCGAGCAAACTGACATCATCGATATTATCCAGGGATGAAAAGACATCAGTGAACACCGTATCAGATGTGATAAGAGGAGAACCGTCATCTCCTGCTGTAACACTATCAACGGAATTGTCAGGTAAAGTATGACTGCCGACCAGGTAACTGGGATTGACCACTGGCCGCAAGATGGCGCTACCGAAAACCTCGGTTCCGTTGTTTGATTTACCCAGTTTAAGCGCCCAACTGATGTCTTCGTTTATATTTGATGCCGGCATCACCTGGACTGAAGAAAAAACTCCGGGGACACCTGAAGTAAGCGTCAGCACATTGGCTGCCTGACTCGCAGTAAAACCGGTAAAGATTGCGTTACTGGGTGTTGAGACACGCAGTTTTTGTAAACTCGGCAAATCACCTTGACCTGTAACGACTGCCTGTATCGCGCTTGCGACATTCGCTGCCGTTGATAAATCTGCAACAAGTACCGTCGGCTCGTCAACGGCATCCTGCAGGTCAATCTCCTGGTAGCCATCACCATTAATATTGATCCGCAGCTTTGTCTGCTCTACCGCTAGACCAAGTAAATCTACCGCGCCCTGTCCGACACTGGTACCGCTAATTGTGTCTGCATTTGTATTTGACGTATCAACATCAACTTCAATATATTGGGAATGGCTGTTCACACTCTCGGCAGAGTTAACCCGTCCGGGAATCATACCTAAATTATCAAAGCTTTCCCGTGGTGTTGCTTCTCCCCCCATATAGACATCCAGGTTGAATTCATTGGCCGAATCATTCGTACCATCGGCAATCGCGATTATCAGACCATTTCCCCACGCACCCGGGCTATTGGCTGAAATAGTCAAGCTTGGCTGTCTTGAAGCGACAACAGCATTTCGATCCGTAAGTGTAATATCAGCAGTTGCCTCTCCTTCGGCGACCCTGACTATGTAACACTGGCTGCCACCATTATTAAAAAACTGGAACACCGCATGCGCCAAGTAGGCGCTGGAGAGAAAGTCTCCGTATTGGTCCTGAAATTCTGTAAAGTTATAGATCTTTACAGGTTCACCAATCAGTCCTTTTTCAGCTTGACCAATAAACGCTGCAGTAGAAGTGCTTGCGGCCGTAATCGGCCTAACTCCACTGGATACTTCTTCTACATAAACACCTGGATAAGTGGGTTGGACCATTTGTCACCTCCATATACCATATTAGATAGTAACTGTTAGTTGAGTCGCATTATTTCGTTGCCTTGGATTTTTTCCCGGAAGATTTTTTGGCTAACTGCCGAACCGCAATCAACTTGCGGTCCTGTAATTTTTTGACTGATGTGTTCCCGGTGATCTCTTGCTCTGGAATTTCATGCTTGTAACCCGGTGGTAGATGGCAAGTTTTTCCACTGTTGCAATGGACCGACACTAACCTTTGGGTAAGATTCTTAATTTCATAATTCATTAATGCACCTCATAACAAATGTGTGAAATAACCATCGAAGATCGCCGTTCCTGTGGCAAACTTTGTTGAGCTGGACGTCTTAAAAAAACCGCTCTCAATATCTTTTAGTTATGCACATCCTCTGCTGCAGTGAACCACTGATCTGAGCATATATTTTTCAACCATCCCCGAATCAACATAAACAACCTAATATTTTTCATTTCCACCCAATCTGCACCTCACATACTTGCTTCAACAGGTGATGTCACTATGGGAACAAGAATATCTGTAAATATTCTTCCCGTCGGCATTGGTCCTCTTTTTCACTAAACCCCTTTCAATCAATACATCTAGCGCATTATGGATACATTCTACAGAATCCATATAACGTTGCTGTTGTAACCACCATTTGGCGATTCCCTCTATAGTATCAGCAGCATTCGGATGGGTTAGTAGATACTGTTCAATTTCCTGTATCAATCGCCCTATTTCATTATCATTCTGGACCACAATTCGACTCTATTAATGATCATCTTCGCGCACTCGTGGCAGTAGTTAGGATCACAATAATTTTTAGCAACTCTTATGCCAGCCCACAATCTTTTTTAACTATTTAAAATTATGGTAATTTTTCTTGAGATAGCAGGCGCAACGGGATATTTTGAACCCGCAATATTTTCAGGGAATCTGTTGTTATGTATAAACAACGCAAGGAGTATAGACGGGTCAATTTAAACCCATACTGGGTACTAATTGACCCACCAGAGGGTTGTGGGAGGGGATTTCAGGAATGTCCTATATTGATGAGGCTATAGCAACCTATATACAGCCCATTTAGGTGCTTTTTGAAATTCCGTATTTCTTTAACAATTTACCGAGTGTACGTCTTTCTTTGCCGGCTTTTTTAGCAGCCATTGTTACATTGCCCTCGGTTTCCCGTAGCAAGGATGTTAAATAAGTTCTCTCAAATTGAGAGATAACCCTGGACTTAACTTCATTGAAATTACCAAGAAACAAGTCGCTTCGCCGTCTATCGATATAGCTTTCCCTACGATTTCTTGGAATAAAATGATCTTCCCCAAGTTTGATATATGAGCCCTGGGCCATCAAAAACTCTCGGTGTAGCATATTTTCCAGTTCCCTTACATTTCCCGGCCAATGATAATTCATCATCCATTGAATCGAATCTTGATCAAGCAGTTTTTCAGGCTGGTTATATTGAATCCTGAATTTATTTAAAAAATAATTGGTGAGTTCCAAGATATCATTGCCACGCCTGGATAGCGGGGGCATGGTTATCGGTATTATAAACAAACGGTAATAGAGATCCATGCGAAATTCGCACTGCTTTACCATCTTCTCAAGTTTAACATTACTCGCCGCAATTATCCGTACGTTTGCCTGTCTGTGCTTATTGCTGCCCAGTGATCTATATTGTTGATCTTGTAAGAATCGCAGGAGAATCACCTGCCCTTTTGGTGAAAAGGTCTCCACCTCATCAAGAAACAAAGTTCCCCTCTCTGCCTGACAAACAAGCCCGTCCTGACTATTCTTGGCATCTGTAAAGGCTCCTTGTTGGTGGCCGAATAGTTCGTTTTCCAATAAACTGTCGGGAATAGCCCCACAGTTCACTGGAATAAAAGGATAATCACTTCGCTCACTAAGATAATGTATTGCCCGCGCTGCCAGTTCTTTCCCGGTTCCGGTTTCTCCTTCGATCAAAACCGGCGCTTCACTGCAGGCAATTTTTTTTATCTGTTGAAGAACATGCAGAAATGGAGGAGAACTTCCAATCATATTCAAACTAAGAAATTCATCAAATATCGGATTTTCATCTCCCAACCGATAAATGGTTTGGAATAATTTTGCCAACCTACTAATCCGCAAATCAATCTCACTTTCCGCACACGGCCAATAAAGAAATTCATTACAAAATTTCAGGGCTTCGCTGCTCCTATAATCAGTTAAAGCCGGCAACACTCCAAGAACCGGTTTATGGTGTATTCGTTCAAGAATTGTAAGGATATTGGTAGGTAAATTAGATTGCCATTTGCAGCTTACTGGAACAATAAAAACTCTGTTTTCTATAGAATCTGAGGTTAATAGCTCATTACACTCTAGTATATCAACAACCTCATAACCAAGATGCGTCAATTTTTTATTTAGCGACCTGCACGAAGATTGAGAAACTGTGGCAACTAATGTTATCGGTACAGTTTTGTTAACCATCGTAGACCTTCTATTTGGGAACTAATTTTTATTCCTAGGGGTTCATCATCCGCCGTTAAGAGTATGTTTTGGGGAACGAAAAATTTGTCTTTTTTCCAATTACCATAAAAATTCAGAAAAATTTCTGGGTGTATCTTTTTATGACTACCCAAGTGGTGGTAACAATCCTCAAAATCGCAAAATGGACATACCTGTATAATAAAACAAGATTCAACTTAAAAAAGGCTGAGAAGCTGGCCGAACAAACATCTCTTCCATAGCCGCATATCCGTATCTGGATGACCCCGTCGAGTGTATCTAAATTGCGACAGTTCTTTTTGTTCCAATGCATATTGTTCGCGGCAAGGAATCACTTCTTATACGCTTCCTAAAATATATTCCTTTCTTTGCTGCGGCCCCATTAAATCCAAACCTGACGTGTATCCAATCGATCAGGTTCTGCCGTCGCTTAGGAACTGAAAAAAATTTTCATATTTGACTTTTGCTTCATTTAGCACAAACAATGCCAGTTTTATAGATCTTGTGATAGAGAATATCTTTAGTCAGCTTGTAACTGTCAGTTAATCTGCAAAGTTTCCCCTTCATATTTCAGTGAACAACATTGTAGGCTTTCTATTTTATCGGTATCACTTTGATAAGACTGTAAATTCAGTTGACGATGTGGAATTATGAACGCAAAAATGATTGACAGTTTAAACCAAAAAACCTTACCAATGACCACATGCGAACGGACTGCCTGGAAACTTATTCTGAAGAAACAAAAATTAACCGGCAATTTATCCCCCATGGCTTCTTTGTCATCTTTACCCGAACAAAAATCATGCTCCCCATTTGAGTTAATCTACAATAAAAAAAGCCGAGTAAACTTCCTCAAGGCAGCCCGGCTATCTTTTTTAGACCCGTGGTTTTCCGTCCCTACCTCTCAGCAGGTTTGGCTTTATCTCTACTAAAACATTTACTTTATGCTAATTTTATCAATTAATTATGAATTAAGTCAAATGAAAATCAAAGTTTATTAACTATCAATAACAAAACAAGATCTGTAGTCATAGTTATCAACAAGAAGTATGATTTTGATATTAGGCTTTTAAAACCAGAACATTGAAAGGTACCAGATGTTTGGTATATATATTTTCTTAGTAAGGCGACGATTATGAAATGAAACTAGTAGTGGTCCCCAGCATTAGGACCAGTTGTTAAGTTATAGTATGGTGTTCATATTTTCTCGCAATTAATGGGGAGGAATTATGACAAAACAGAGAAGAAAGCATTCCCCAGAGTTCAAGGCAGGGTTGCAATTGAGGCAATCAAAGGAGTTAAAACAGTAAGCCAGATTGCCCAGGAATATGAGTTTCACCCGGTCATGGTCAGCAATTGGAAAAAGGAGATGCTCAGCTATTTACCTGATGTTTTTATCAAGAACAAACGACCAAAGACAGATAAGGATATAGAAAAGGAAAAAAAGCAGTTACAGCGTAAAGTCGGTGAACTGACGATGGATGTCGAATTTCTGGAAAAAAAGTGCAGGCAGAGGGGAATCCCCGTCAAAGATCGGAGCTGATAGAAAAAGATTCTCACATGAGTATCCGCAGACAGTGTCGCCTGCTACAAATTCATCGTTCAATGATCTACTATGATCTGTCGAAGGAGACGGTTGAAAACCTAGCAGTGATGGAAAAGATGGATCATCTCTACCTCGAAGATCCAAGCGCTGGATCACGCCGTATGAGTTCTTATTTGAGACGTCTTACAGACAGGGCCACGAACAGGAAGCGGGTATAAGGCGTCTGATGCGAGTAATGGGTATAGAAGCAATCTACCCGTGCAAACGGACAACAATTCCAGGAGGTCCTTCCGGCATATATCCATATCGACTGAAAGGTTTGACCATCAAGCGCCCGAATCAGGTATGGTGTGCTGATATCACCTTCATTCCGATGCGCCGAGGCTACATGTATGTGTTTGCCATTCAAAGGCCGATGGCTTTATGATGCAGTGATAGAGAGTTTCTGGCGCAGCATCAAATATGAAGATATTTATCTGAAATCGTATGAGACAGGCAGGGATCTGGCGAGAGGGGTAAAAGCGTATATAATCCGCTATAATCAGTATCGTCCTCACCAATCACTTAATGAAGCAACACCGGAAGAGGTATACAGCGAAAAAATGGAAATTGCCGTTTGAAGCAAGCAAAGCGCTCCCCCCGCGGGGGGCAGCGCTTTATATCAAAACCATGAGAGCTATTAACATAACTAAAAAACTACGCTCGGTGGTCTAAGAATGTGGTCCACCTCCGCCAGCCGGCACGAATCGACCGGAGTGCAGTCTACGGTTTGAAGACGAAGCGGATGAAAACGCATGGTCAATGATTTAATCAATCAACTATTACCATCGATCGAGCACTTTCATTTTGGAGGGTACTGGCTTGCTTTTTTTGCCGCACTCCTCGAGACAACTGTTGTTATAGGTCTGTTCCTGCCCGGCTCCACCATCATTCTTGTTCTTGGCGCGCTTTCTGCCCGCGGCTATCTCGACACCGGTGATCTCATCTGGTTTGCCGTCTTGGGCGCCATCATAGGCGACAACATAAACTACTACCTCGGGAGAAAATATGGGGCCGAATGGCTGGGAAAAGGTTTCTGGTTTCTCAAGCCGTTTCATATTGAAAAAGCAAAAAAAATTATGGATTCCCATGGTGCAAAAAGTGTTTTCCTCGGCAGATTCATACCAAGCGTGAAAGAGGTTGTCCCCTTTATTGCCGGCAGCGTAAAAATGAACAGGAGACCTTTCATGTTCTGGAATGTTCTCGGTGCAGTTGGATGGGGATTTCAGTGGGTTCTGGCCGGATACCTCTTTGCGCAATCGCTGAATCTTGCCGAGGTATGGTTGTCACGGGCTGGATTGTTTATCGCTCTTCTGGTGATAACCGGAGGCGTACTCTACTTCTTCAAATGGCTGATCAGCAGGAAAGGGAAACAATTTGCAGCATTTGCCGGTTCGCTCTGGCATTCTATAAAGGCTGCAGTGACAGGCAATGAGCATGTGGCAGCGTGGATGCAAAATCATCCGCGTATTGTCTCTTTTTTGAAAGCTCGGCTTGAGACAACAGTATTCTCAGGGCTGACCTTATCCATATTCATGCTGGCTTTTGTTTATGTTCTGGCGCTGCTTGCCGGGGTTGTGGAAGACCTGGTGACATCTGATCCCATTATCGCTGCAGATATCCGCATAGCAAACCTTGTTGTGGCTTTCCGCACCGAGATGCTGACGAGCATTTTCAGCTGGATAACCCTGCTTGGAAAAAGCCAGGTTATCATCGGGTTTATCTGCACATTGACTGCTCTTCTCTGGTTGTGGCGAAAGAGTCATTACATTCTGCCCCTTTTTATTGCTGTTATCGGCAGCCAGACATTTACATTTCTCGGGAAATGGGCTTTTCATCGACCTCGCCCATTGACGGCTCTCTATGTCGAAAATTCTTATTCCTTTCCAAGCGGACATGCAGCCATAGCGGTTGCTTTTTACGGCTTTGCGGGCTATCTCCTGGCGCGCTCCACCGACCAGTGGAACAGAAAGGTCAATATATTTTTCGCGACAATGCTTGTCATCGCAGCAATCGGTTTTAGCCGGATTTACCTTGGAGTGCATTTTATAAGTGACATCTGGGGCGGTTACCTGGTCGGGGCAATGTGGCTGATTATTGCTCTATCGTTTTACGAATGGCTCAATCATCAAGACATCGGAGTCAAATCCCAGTCCCCTATAGGTGGAGCTCGTCCAATCTCGTACGCCCTCGTCCTGCTCGCTGTTCTGTTTTATGCCGGGTTTTCAATCAAATACCATCCGCCTCTGACATCACCGCCAGTACATGAAACTGTTGTTGTCATGAAGAGCACAGATATTTTCACAAATGAACAGGCTAAATTCACTGAGACCTTGACTGGAAGAAGGCAGGAGCCTGTTAATATACTTTTTATTGCAAAGGATGACGGTCAATTGACTGGGGCGCTAAGACAGGCTGGTTGGGGCATCACCGACAACACGGACATCTCATCATTTATTGCGGCAGTTAAGGCATTGATAACAAATTCACCACATCCGTCTGCACCGATTACACCTTCATTTTGGAACGCAAAAATAGAGGATTTCGGTTTTGCCATAGTGCCTGGAAATAATTGGCTCAGTAATGCACGTCACATGAGAGTATGGCGTACAGGTTCTAAACTGGAAAGTGGTGAAAATATCTACGTAGCGATGGTGAATGCCAATGACGGCTACAAATTGGGCCTGATTCCAAAAATTTCTCCTGATCTTGATACTCAGCGAGAGCTGTTGTTTCAACAGCTCGACCTCTCGGGAAGAATAAAGAAATACATGAAGGTACAGCTCATAAAGGCCCTGATTGGGAAAAATTTTATTGGCGATCAATTTTTCACAGACGGCAAGGCCTACATAATCACTCTGCAATAATGGTTTTGGTAAGGTCAAGAATTTACCTGCAGACGGCGTGCAGCTCCACTTCACCCAGCTGCACGCGCCTATGCAGTTCGCGTTACCATTGCCCTTGTATGAGTTCTGGATATCACGTAATTCTCACACGACAACTGGTAAAAATCCCAAAGGGCTTTCCATCGTTTTCAGATATAACCAGGTCTATTCTCACACCTTGCC
>CBDUGR010000074.1:0-8624 GCA_965366515.1 uncultured Gammaproteobacteria bacterium
ATAATCAGAATCATGGAAGTCCAGATGGACAGGAATATCTTCCAGAATATGGCATTCGGCTTAATTCGACTGAGGAATCCTTTCATTAACATTTACCCGGATTGCTTTTCTGAAGTCGGCAGAATGTAGATATAACCCGCACCACGAACCGTTTTTATACGAGACTCTCCATCCGGGTAGGCACCAAGCTTCTTGCGTATATTACTGACATGCATATCCATACTTCGATCATACTGAGTGAGTTTTCTTTCCAGGACTACTTCTGTCAACTCCTTTTTACTGACCACTTCACCCGCTCGGGATAATAATTCCCTGAGTACATTAAATTCAGTCCCAGTCAAATTGACCGTCACGTTATTGCATAATATTTTTCGTGAGGCGGGCTGTAATTCTATATCGACTACCTTTAATGGGCTCTCAACAGAAACACCCTTCACCTGAGTATTGGACCGACGCAATACAGCGCGAATTCGTGCCACTAATTCTCTTGGATTACAGGGCTTTGGCAGATAATCATCTGCACCCATCTCCAAACCGACAATTCTATCGACATCATCCCCTCTCGCAGTCAACATCAGCACTGGTGTTTGATGCTGTTTTCTGACCTCACGCAGAGCCTCGAATCCATTCATTTTAGGCATCATGACATCCAGTATCAGGAGTTCATAATCACCTGTAAGAATTTGCTGTACCGCTGCATCTCCGTCATGAACAGCATCCACAGTAAAACCTTCCGAACTCAAATACTCGGTCAATAATTCACACCACTCAATATCGTCATCTGCCAGCAACAATGCCGTCATACCTGATCACCTGTCTTGTTACAAAGATGATTTAAGCCGTTTCATAAATCAATGAAAAGATTATTTACACAACTTTACACTGCCTTGACCCAACTTTGCATTGCGATCATTAAACTATCTCCTCATCAATGTTCGACTTTTCAAACAGCAATGGAGCATCACACAATGAATAAAATCGGCTATTTAAGTACTTTATCCCTATTGGCGATCAGCTTGCTAATAGTTAACCCCGCTTCTGCTCACCCAGGCGGCAAGGGATTTGACTCTGAACGCCCCCAGAGTCAAGGCATGTTTCGAGACAAACACCATCGAGGAGGTCCACTGGGATATGTGAAGCACATTATGAGATCTCTCGATTTGTCTGATGAGCAGAAAGAGCAAATCGATCAGATTGTAGAGAGCGCTCAACCAGCGATGAGCGAGACTGTCGACGAGATGCGACTACAGCGCCAAAAAATACATGCGCTAGTCAGTGCTGAGACTTTTGATCGGGAGCAAATTGAAGTTGCCGCCGAAGCCCAGAGCCAGCTCATGAAACGAATGATCGTTGAAGGTGCCGAGATCAAAGCCAGTATTTTTGAAATCCTGACATCAGACCAACGCGACCAAATTCGCCAGAAAATGGAGAAACGCAGAGGTTTTTAATATTCGGATGGGCGCTCTTAGCAAAGAGCGCCCCACTCTATCAAACCCAAAGACTGCCTATGGAGTCACTTCGTGATCAATCTTCCTTTTTCATTTCTAGATATTCGCTTGACGACCATTATTATTTCACTAACTACAATACTGAGCTGTTCAAGTAACCCTCCCAAAAAAATGTCCGCAAAACCAGATTTTAGTGAGTCATTTGCGACAGAAATTACCACGGATGGCACGAAGCTTTTTACTTACCGCATCGAAATATCTAGACCTCATGGCTACCAAAGGCCACCTAAGCAAAAGAGAAAAGACGGTAAACCTGACCGATCCAGAGATCAAGCAGGCGTTTCTGGCCAGAAGAAAAGGAGTCTACAAAACCTCGAGAAAAGACTGGACTCAGGTTTGAACAGTAAATTGGAGCAATCACAGTTTTGCCTCAAAGGGCACCTGGTCCTGGATCGCTATATTGGCAATGCTACTGCCCTGATAAGAGGCGAATGTCGTGAGGGTGCAAACGATAGCGAAAGCGCTGATACTTTATCGCAGCATAACTAACCGAACATATCAGTGATCACCCCTATTTGCTAAACTGCTGAAAAGTCGGCCCTATTGTAGAGCACCACTATCCAACACATTATGAAAAAACTAACCCTTATCCGCCACGCCAACTCCGCTCAGACAATCGGGCAATCCGACTTTGACCGCACCCTCAGCGAAACAGGAAATCAGGAGGCTTTATTAATGGGGCAGTGGCTTAAAACAAATCAGGTCAATTTTGATCAGGTTTATTGCAGCGCTGCCCAGCGTGCCACGGAAACAGCTAAAACACTATGCCTAGCAATAGACTACCCACAGCACAAAATTATTACCAAACTAGAACTTTACGATTTTGATATGAACCCAATTTATCATTATATTGAGGCGCTCGATGATCGCTACCACAATGTTGCAATCATTGGGCATAATCCGGCTTTGAGTGATTTGTCTGCTTATCTATGCTCATCCTTTACCAGGAATTTGCCAACCTGCTCTATCATACAGCTTGATCTGGATATTTCCGAGTGGGTTCAGATCAATACCCTCTGTGCAAAGCTGAGTTTCTTTAAACACCCAGGGAGCCTGTTAACAAACGAATAGTTCATCACTACTCCAGCATAGCTTTAGCAAAATATTGATTTCGATCAAGGAATACGCAACATCAAGAGAACCTTATTGATAAT
Organism: uncultured Gammaproteobacteria bacterium; assembly: GCA_965366515.1. Classification (GTDB taxonomy): domain Bacteria; phylum Pseudomonadota; class Gammaproteobacteria; order Pseudomonadales; family IMCC2047; genus JAJFKB01. Next base: position 2,663 of record CBDUGR010000074.1, read on the forward strand.
CATTTGCATTCGCATTAATATACCCTTCCTATTTTGACCTTGCCGGAATAAAGAGCATCCGGCGGATTTCATATATAAGCTGGAGTATTGAGCAATGATTTACAAAATGATGTTGGCAGGTGCAGTTATTCTGGCCAACCAGGCATTAGCCAACAATGAACGCCTGGAAGAAGTCACCATTATCGGAAGCCCGGAAGACGCCAAGAATCTGCCGGGATCTGCGTACGTAGTGAGTGAAACGGAGCTGGAAAAGTTTCAATACACGGATATTAATCGCATGGTACGTCAGGTTCCTGGTGTCTATTTGCAGGAAGAAGACGGCTTTGGACTACGACCTAATATCGGTATTCGTGGTACCGGCTCGGAGCGCTCCGACAAAATAACGCTACTGGAAGACGGCGTATTGATTGCTCCAGCGCCCTATGCGGCACCCGCAGCATACTACTTTCCTACAGCCGGTCGAATGAGCAGCGTCGAAGTTTTGAAGGGTGCGAGCATTCTGCATCAGGGTCCGGCTACCGTCGGCGGAATTATCAATTTGATTTCCACTCGCATTCCAGATCAGTCGAGCGGCGCTGTCAGCCTTGAGGCTGGCGAAAATGGTAGTTACCGAGTAAGCGGCCACTACGGTAGCAGTGCCGAAAACTGGGGCTGGCTGGTAGAAACCCACCAACAGGAAAGCGATGGTTTTAAAGATATTGATAACAGCAGCAAAGACAGCGGCTTTGATATTGAAGACTATGTCATAAAAGCTCGGCTTAACACAAACAGCGATGCCAATGTTTATCAACAACTGGATTTTAAGTTCCAGTATTCCGAAGAGCTATCCGATGAGACCTATGTCGGGCTAACAGATGCCGATTTTAGTCAGGATGAAAACCGCCGCTATGGTTTAACCGAACTGGATCAAATGCAAAACCGCCATTCGGGAGCTAATTTAAGGCACACAGCACGTTTTGACGAAACCCTGAGTCTGACAACAACCGTCTACTACAACCGTTTTAAAAGAGACTGGTTTAAAGTAGATAAAGTTAACGGCACCGGTTTCAATAATGTGATTAGTGCCGCAAATGGTGGTGACGCTCTGGCACAATCCATTCTGGATGGATTGACAGACACCGAAGTCCAAATCAAACACAATAATCGTGAGTATTTGAGTAAAGGCCTGCAGTTTGTCGCCGAGTGGTTAATCAAGGATCATCAATTGGAAGCAGGCATTCGTTACCACGAAGACGATGTCGACCGATTCCAACCGACCGAAGTTTTTCAACAAACAGACGGGAAGTTGGTTTTTGGCCAGATAAGTGCGCCAAGTTCGAGTAATAACCGTGTCGAGCAGGCCGAGGCCGTATCGCTGCACCTGATGGATCAATGGCAGGTAAATGACGCACTTGAGTTAACCCTGGGTGTGCGCCACGAAGACATTGAAACCCAACAAAAAAGATATTCAGACCCGGTTCGAACATCCAGTGCAGTAACAGCCAAAAATCAGGTTGACGAAACACTGTGGAGTCTGGGTGCCACTTATGATCTGAATGATCAATGGCAGCTACTGGCTGGTGTACACTCTGGGTTTGCACCAGCTTCTGCCGGCTCAAAGGAAAATGTCGACCCGGAAAAAAGCACCAATTATGAAGCCGGATTTCGTTTTCAAAATGACCGACTAAATGCCTCCATGATCGCCTTTTATAGCGACTATGAGAGCACCGTACTAAATTGCTCTGCGGCCTTTCCCTGTGGTGACCAGACCAGTGGATCACAAAGTCTGGGGCAATCAGAAATTAAAGGTCTTGAACTGACACTTAACGCCGACCTTTACTCAGGTAGCCGTTTTAACTTGCCACTGACCGTAAGTTATACCTATACCGATGCCGAAATAACGAATGCGGATGATAATGGCTCTTTACAGGATGGTGATGTGCTTCGCTACGTGCCGGAGAATGTGCTCAATGCGCAGCTTGGTCTGGAAATGCATTCCGGTTGGAATACCTATTTGAGCGCCAGTTATATTGACGCGATGTGCCATGATAACAGCTGTGATCGCTCTGGAGTGGATAGCACTTTACTGGAAACTGATGATTTGCTGGTGTTCGACCTGGTTAGCCAGTACCCACTCAATGAAATGACCTCCGTGTATTTTAAAATAGATAACCTGTTGGACGATCAAAAAATTGTTGCTCGCAGCCCTGGAGGCGTGCGCCCCAACAAACTCAGAACGGCTATTATTGGCGTCAAATTCAGTTTTTAGCCAAGCCCGGTTTTTACAACAGGCGCCAGAATTATAACGCGGGGCTGTGTTGAATTGAGCCTGCTCGCGACCGCAAGCGCAGTTATTCTGCAGTGCAGGGAGCATGTGCGTTCAATTCAGCACAGAACAAGTTAAAAACTGGCCAGCCACATGCCGATGACAAACCGTCACCGAGGCGATTTTAGATCAAAACCAAAATGCGTAGGGATAGGGGCTTCAGATCTATTTTAGGCGTACTGGTGAAATATTCGGGCAATAAAACCACCAATAGATGGGGTCTGGCGTCTACCAGATTCCATCTATTTCAAGCAAAAAAAACGACCGGCTTTGCCGATCGTAAATTTCGAGGAGGGGAGGAAAACCCTTTGTTGCAAAATTAGTCAGGCCTTAACATCCAGCAAAGTCCCTAAAACTTCCTCAGCCGTCGCAACCACTTTGGCTGAGGCCTGCGTCGCCAACTTTTGCTGCTGTAAATCAACCACAGACTGCGTTAAATCAATGGTTGTTTTTTGATCTTCAGAATCTCCTGTTCCTACCTGAGCGATATCAGAGGCAATTTCCTGGATATTTTCCAGTCCCCGGCTAACACCCGACAAGCCCGTCTGTATAACTGATGGTAGGTTCATAATATCCTTAAATTAAGCTTCAATTTTCCTTTGGGGTAAAATAAAGTCTAGCCGAGATTTTCAAATTAGCAATTATTTAACTGTATAAAATATCAGACCCAGTGCCAGCCCATTACAAATAGCTGATTTCCAGATATGGCGCGACTTTCATAGGATCAGCATTATCGAAATAGGGCAGGTAGCCAAGAAATGGTGCATTCATCCGATCTCGCAGAGCCAGTAAATTGTCACCCATGCTAGGCATAATTTCCTCACTAGTGGTATTACCCACCCACCCCGCAATCTGCAAACCATCAGCTCTGATCGCCTCAGCGGTAAGTAACGCATGATTAATACATCCCAGTCGCAACGCAACCACCAGAATGACCGGCGCATTCATCGCAATAGCCAGATCCGCCAACGTTTCTGAATCATTCAACGGCACTCGCCAACCACCGGCCCCCTCAATCAAAAGTACATCCGCGTTTTTTGCCACTGAGCGACAATGCTCTGCAAGCTCATCCACACTAATATTTATATCAGCTTCAGCGGCGGCAATATGCGGAGCGATCGCCGGTTCCAGCGCTATTGGATTAATCTCGTCGTAGGTCAGTTCGAGCGACATGTGCTCCTGTAAAAACATCGCATCTTCATTGCGCAGCCCTTCTTCGAGCTGAACACATCCGGCAGCAACCGGTTTGATAGCTGCACTTTCCAGCCCGGCGCTATTAACCGCCTGAAGCAAAGCACTGGTAACCAGTGTCTTGCCGACCCCGGTGTCTGTACCTGTAATAAAATAGGTTCGAGTCAGTTGCTCTTTGCGCTTAAAGAATCCCATATTCCCCCCTTATTTCATCTTTCGCAGCAAAAAATAGTAGGCCTCATAAGTCGCTGGAAGTATACCCTTTTCATCGCGATAACTTTCATAATGTTGCAGCATTTTCTGTACGCTGCGCCTGCCCATCAATCCTTTACGGCGCCCATGGTTCATATTGCCAGCTCCCAGAGATTTAAGCGTTGCACTCAGGTCTCTAACCTGCTGGTAGCCCATCACTATCTTTTCACTCTGGCTTTGACAGTCAAACCCAGCTTCCTCGGCAGCCAGTACTATCTCTTCTTTGGCCGTAAATTGATTCACATGGACATAATCATCCGCCTGTTGCCATGAGCATTTCAATTCAAATAAAGTATCTGGGCCCAGACTTGAAAATACGAACCAGCCATTGTCAGCCAATACCCTACTGGCCTCATCAAACACCCGCGAAAGATCGTTACACCACTGCAATACCAGATTTGAATAAATTAACGAACAGGTGCCATCTTTCAAAGGTAAATATTCCGCATCAGCACAACACCAACTCGATGCCAGACTTCTCTTTGCCCTTTTAGCAGTACCAATCATTCCTTCCGCAAGATCTAGTCCTAACAGCTGTCCCGGCTCCAATTGCTCTTGCAATAATGCGTTAAAGTAACCAGTTCCACAGCCCAGATCCAGTACCGTTGAATAGCGTCCCTCCGGCACCAAAGAGAGTAAACGAGTGCCCATCTCGCGCTGCAAATTGGCAACTTTATCGTAGCTTACTGCTGCCTGGCTAAATGATTGTGAAATGACTGACTTACTAAACATCGCAATCCAACTTTAGCAGGTTATGCTCGCGACAGAACTGTTTCATCTGATTCAGTACCGGCTGTGGCTGCGACAGCCAGGGAATATGAGAAGCGCCCTCTAAAACCTCAACTTGCAGCGAGGGATTCAGTGCCGCGACCTCCGCTGCGGCCTCAACCGGAACCAGTGCGTCATGCTGGGCATACATCATTAACGCGGGAATGCTCATTTGGCTTAAAGCAGCACGAAGATCAATTGCTCCCAAAAGCTTAAGGCCCGCAATCAGTGAGGTTCTATCTGGTAATAGGCAGGAGGAACACAGGTCTCGATAAGCTTTCAAATCACTTAGCGCATTAACTGACCCTTGACTTACCAAGGCAGCAAAACGTTTCAGCGCTTTCTCGGTGTCCGTTTCAACCCCAGCCAGAAAGCCGTTAAAGGTATCCAGTTGCATACCCCCGCACCAATCAGAATTCGCTACAAATACCGGATTACTGCAGAGTGTAATCACTCCTCTTACCCGTGCCGGGCAGGCTTGGGCGTAAGCCAGGGCGAGCATGCCGCCCAAGGACCAGCCGCACCAGATCGCCGTTTCCGGCAACTGCTTTGCAAACTCTTCGATCAACCAGTCAGACTCCCAAACCCGACACACAATTTGCGGGTCTGTAAGGGAAAAAGGTAAATCCAGCAAGTGCAGATAAAAGTGTTTCTGCATTTCGCAGAGCAGGGGTTGCCAGATCGCCGAACAACTCCCCCACCCATGTAACAGTACCAGGTCGGGCAGTTGTAGATCGCCCAACTGATGGATTCGTAAAACCGGGGACGACTGACCTATTGGCATGAATGACTCATCACCTGCTCCAGCTCCTGCAGCAAACGGTTAACTTGAGACTCGCTATGTGCTGCACTTAGAGTAACTCTCAATCTTGCCGTGCCCCTAGGTACCGTCGGAGGGCGAATCGCAGTCACCAGCACACCTCTTTCCTTTAGCCCTTCACTGATTCGCAAAGCTTCCTCTGCCGATCCTGCGAGCACGGGTTGAATAGGTGTCCGGGAACTGAGTAACTTAAGCCCAAGTTGTCCAGCACCTTTGCGAAACTGTTGTATTAGCTTAATCAGGTGGTCGCGCCTCCAACTCTCTTCCTGTACCAGCTTCAAACTCGCCAACGTCGCAGCCGCTATGGCTGGAGGCATCGCTGTTGTGTAGATATAGGTGCGCGCTTTTTGAATGAGCATCTCGATCATCTCTTCACTGCCAGCAACAAATGCCCCAGCGGTTCCAAACCCTTTGCCCAGGGTCCCTACCAGCACTTGCACGGACGTCGGTTTTTGAGCAAATATCTCCATAACACCGCGACCGGTAGCGCCGATACAAGCCAGGCCGTGCGCATCATCAACCATTAGCCAGGCCCCTTGCCGAGCAGTCACTTCGACGAGCCGATCCAGCGGTGCCATATCGCCATCCATACTAAAAACACCATCAGTGACTACCAGCCTATTGCC
>CBDUGR010000075.1:0-8283 GCA_965366515.1 uncultured Gammaproteobacteria bacterium
GTTGTCCCCCACTACTAGGTAGATTCCTACGCGTTACTCACCCGTCCGCCACTCGTCAGCGCAAGTGCAAGCACTCGCCTGTTACCGTTCGACTTGCATGTGTTAGGCCTGCCGCCAGCGTTCAATCTGAGCCATGATCAAACTCTTCAGTTTAATCTTTTACATCAGCTCACCCTATACCGAAATATAAAGCTCACATGATGGGTGATTTGCGCAGTTACCCTGCGATGACCACCAAATCTCGGCTCGGAATTAACAATTAACACTAAATTCTTAACGAATTGTCGAGTATCTTGTCTTCCGATTAGTTTGTCACCAAACTCTCTTCAACAAGTACCCACACGTATTGCTTCTATCTTCCAAATTCTTAAAGAACAGTCGCCGGTTAAATCTCTTCAACCCGCCGGGGAAACGCTTCGTCTCCCTCAAGAGAGCGCGCATTATACACGCCACCATGGACAGCACAAGACCTAATATGAAAGTTTTATAAAAATAATCCAGGCCGCTAAATTTTCCACCCCCAAATATATGGGCGAGCCGTAAATTATAACGCGAACCCCAGTCAGATAAAAACCTTAAATGAGCTATCAGCGCAGGGAAACGCGAGCAATCTTCTTTTTACCGGCCTGAATAATTCGACTCTCTCCCGCAGCCAGCATAAAGGACGAATCCTTTTGCTCACCATCGACAAAAACCGCGCCTCGCTTCAACACGTCTCTTGCAGCATTACTGTTTTGCACTAAATTCGCCAGACGCAAAACCGCTGCGATTGGAATTTCCCGCTGCCCGTCGGCGCTTATCTCAACGTCTGGTACATCCTCTGGAATCTCACCGGCCTGCAATTGGTTACCTGCTCCTTTATGCGCGGTTTGTGCCGCTTCCGCTCCATGAAAACGCCCCACCATCTCTTCGGCAAAGCGTTTTTTTATTTCCTGGGGATTCAAGCCAGCTTCCACTTCGCTTTTAAATTGCTCAATTTCACTAATAGGGCGAAAACTCAATAATTCGAAGTACCGCCACAACAACTCATCAGGAACTGCCAACACCTTTCGATACATTTCTCCAGGTAAATCATCCACACCGATATAATTGCCAAGAGATTTTGACATCTTCTGTACGCCATCCAGCCCTTCCAGCAAAGGCATGGTTAGTACTATCTGAGGCTCCTGACCAAAATGCCGCTGCAACTCCCTGCCCACCAATAAATTAAACTTCTGATCCGTCCCTCCCAGCTCGACATCGGCTTCCAGCGCCACCGAGTCGTAGCCTTGAACAAGCGGATAGAGAAACTCGTGAATACTGATAGACTGGCCGTTTTTGTAACGTTTACTGAAGTCATCTCGCTCCAGCATGCGCGCCACCGTTTGTTGCGCTGCCAGATTGATCATATCAACGGAACTCATTTTGCTCATCCACCGGGAATTAAAGTCGACAGTAGTGAGTTCAGGATCCAGGATTTTAAACACCTGCTCCTTATAAGTGGTCGCATTCTCCTCTATTTGTTCGACGCTGAGCGGTTTACGGGTTATGTTCTTCCCTGTGGGATCACCTATCATGCCGGTAAAGTCACCAATCAAAAATATAACTTCATGCCCGAGATCCTGAAACTGCTTGAGTTTGTTAATGAGCACAGTATGCCCCAGATGCAAATCAGGTGCAGTGGGGTCAAAGCCGGCCTTAACCCGCAATTTTTTCCCACTTTCAAGGCGCCTCACTAACTCATCTTCAAGTAATATCTCTTCTGCACCACGTTTAATAATTGCTAACGCATCAGCGACTGACGTCATAATAAAAATGCCTACCCATGTCCGTTAAAATCACACAACAATCATCACGGTCAGCTCGTCGACCGCAGCAAGCGGCCGATTATAGCACCCCGTTTATCGACACCCTACGTTGAAGCCTGCTTTAATCAAAAAAAATTGTTATAATCCAGCCGATTTGGTCCATACTTAAGAAATGGCCGAGCGATACTAAAAGATAGGCACTGGATAAATTATTCCATAAAGAACTTACACTAAATGCAATTTTTAAAAAGAATGATCGCACTCTACCCTAAAAACCATATCATCATTGCCAGCACTTTTGCTTGCCTGATAGGATTGGTATTGTTGGTTGCACCGTCAGAGGAAGTTTCCGCAAAACGGGATTCACTACCACTGCAGTTAGTCATTCCCGAACAATCTGACTCAATCAGCACAGCACCAGAACCACGTACAGAAACAGTCACCAAAGAAAGCGAAACGGATAAATCTTTTGATTTAACCGGCTGGAAAACCGTTGAAGTAAAACCTGGCGACAACCTGACTACCCTATTCAAACGGGCGGGTCTAACTGCACGTGATGTTCACGAAATTTCCAGCGCGGGAATGCGTCTTGATAAGCAGGACAGCCTTAAAAAGCTTTTTCCAGGTGAGAAAATTGCCTTTTTGATCGAAAATGACCAGCTAAGCAAACTCAGACGGGTGAAAAATCCGCTGGAAAGTATAGAGTTCGTGCGCAGCGAATCTGGCTACGAATTCACCAAACTAACAAGAGCTCCAGAAATCCATACCCGATTTGTATCTGCAACGCTGGAAAGCTCGTTGTTCCTCGCTGGCCAGAAAGCAGGCTTGTCTCAAAAACTGATCATGGAGCTTGCCAATGTGTTCGGCGGGGTTGTCGACTTCATCTACGACCCCAGGAAAGGGGATAGCTTCAATATATTATTTGAAGAAAAGTTTCTCGACGGTAAAAAAATTGGTACCGGAGAAATACTCTCAGCACAGTTTGTGAATCGAGGCAGCGCACATACGGCGATTCGCTATGTCGACAGTCATGGTGATGTCGGCCATTTCTCCCCGGAAGGCGTAAGTATGCGCAAAGCATTCCTAAGAGCGCCACTTGATTTCACACGTATCAGCTCCGGGTTTAATCCGCGACGCAAACATCCCATTCACAAAAAGATTAGAGCTCACCGGGGTATCGACTACGCAGCCCCAAGAGGCACCCCCGTATTTGCAGCAGGTGATGGCCGTGTTGTCGCTTCTGGCTACTCAAAAGCCAATGGCAAATTCGTATTCGTTAATCACGGGGAGCAATACACCACAAAGTATCTGCACCTTCATATGCGTGCAGTTAAAAAAGGCCAGCGGGTCAAGCAGGGGCAGATTATTGGTCAAGTGGGATCAACCGGCTACGCTACGGGGCCGCACCTGCATTATGAATTTCTGGTTAATGGGGTTCACCGCAATCCGCGCACCATACTCGACAAGTTGCCAAAAGCAAAATCGATTCCTCAAGATGAAAAGCAGCGCTTTACCGAGCATGCCGAGCTGATGCTCGCCAAGGTGGAAGCTCACCAGCACATCCTCGCTTTCAACGAGTGATTTGATGAGCGGAAATGAGCCGCACTATTTTATCGGCTTAATGTCAGGCACCAGCCTGGATGCGATTGACGCCGTACTCGTTGATTTCTCAGAAACAGCACCAAAACTGATCGAACAGATCCAAAACCCGCTTCCTGAAGATTTGCGAGCCAATATTCTTGCCCTTTGCGAACCGGGCCCCAATGAAATCCAGCGCGCAGGGAAACTCGACAGCAGGCTGGGGGAGCTCCTTGCAGGGAGCGCCATCCAGCTTCTCAATAAAGCACAAATTGACAACCGCGAGGTTGTCGCTATTGGCAGCCACGGCCAGACCATCCGCCACTGCCCCGAGGAAAACCCTCCCTTTACACTGCAAATTGGTGACCCTAATGTGATTGCGCAACGAACACGGATCACTACTATTGCAGACTTTCGACGAAGAGACGTTGCCGCTGGCGGTCAGGGGGCACCCTTTGCCCCGGCATTTCATCAGGCTTTTTTTAGCACCAACCGGGATAGAGTCATACTTAACATTGGCGGCATCGCCAATTTAACCTATTTACCCGGCACCCCCTCCGCGCCAATACTTGGCTTTGATACCGGCCCCGGCAATGTATTGATCGACGCTTGGTGCCAATCACAAAATCATGGACCCTACGATGCCGGCGGTGAATGGGCCGCGACAGGCTTTCCGATAGAGCCATTATTGGAGCAACTGCTAACCGAGCCCTACTTTCAGCTCGCTCACCCGAAGAGCACCGGGCGCGAACTATTTAATCTTGAATGGCTTCAACAACATCTGAAATCATTTGACGCGAACTATCGCGCTAACGATGTGTGTGCGACGCTGGTTGAACTGACCGCTATCACAATCTGCCAGTCCATCGAGCTAAACTTCTTTGACTGCAAAGAGCTGTTTATCTGCGGTGGCGGCGCGCACAACCAATCCCTGCTGAAACGTATTGCCTCGCACCTCCCAGATACTAGGGTTAACACCACCCAGGCAATAGGTATCGATCCCGATTGGGTAGAAGCTATAGGCTTTGCGTGGCTGGCAAAACAAACTTTGGAAAGAACACCGGTTAAGCTAAGGTCAGTAACCGGCGCTTCACAGGACTGCGTGCTGGGTGGTGTGTACTACACTTGAGCGCTGAGATAAATTTTAGATACTGATATTTGTACGCTCACGAACCCAGGTTAATATGGGATTCAACAACAGGCACTCTAAAAGTATTGGTAGCCTTTATTTAGTAAACGTTGCTCTTCCGCTGGACCATAGGGAACGGTATCGATAAAGGCGGGCAAGTCCCCTGACTTGATGCCATCTCGCTCCATCTGCACTTCACAAACGCGTACGTCAATCACCTTAAAGGCCTCAAGCCGCGCAGCAAGCTCGACAATATGCTTGTATATGGAATAGTTTTTCCGTGCAAAAACCTGCAATTCCGGGCCATGCAGGATCACTGTAATCGGATCAAAATCCGGAAATTTATCACCACCGGCCACTAATAATTCCGCTTTTTCAAAAACGGCTTTAAGTTCTTCCGGCGTATGTAGGCGTATTCGGGCAACATAACCTGTCACCGATTCTTCAGGGATTGCATTCTTTAATGGTGTATTTTGATCCGACTCGGCAGCCACGCAGGCCGCGAAAGCTAAAAGACAGCAGACTGAAAAATAGCCGAGCAGGTTTTTCATAGCCAGGATTCACTAAATCAACTTTAAAAAGCCAACTCGCTGCCCGGCGAAAAGCAAACGAAAGCCGCTAGCTCCCTTCAGTTTTAGATGGAAAAAGAGGAGCCACAGCCACAGGTGGTTTTAGCTGCCGGGTTACGTACCACAAAACGAGATCCATCCAGGCCTTCTTCATAATCGACTTCAGCGCCGACCAGGTACTGGTAACTCATCGGATCCACAACCATCGTGACGCCTTCTTTATCAATTTTTGAATCGTCTTCGGCGACATCATCATCAAAGGTAAATCCATATTGAAAACCTGAGCAACCGCCACCGGTCACAAAAACGCGCAACATCAAATTTTCATTACCTTCCTGCTCCATCAATGACTTCACCTTACGGGCAGCAGAATCGCAAAAAACTATAGGTGTCTGAACAGCTACTTCAGACATAGGGCGGGTACCTCCAACAACTCATTCTTTATCGCAGAGCCAACCGACTCTACTACAGTTAACCAATATTGCCTTTCCCGAGTATTTTAGTCAAGTATTTAAGTTATCTGTGGTTTGGAGCGAGGCACTTCCGATTCAACACTTTGGACCTGCGCCATAGCTTTTACATCAGCAGGCTTTGCATCCACCTGGTGTTCCAGGCTGCCATTGACCTGCGCACCCATCACCATCTCCAACAAATTGTAGTACACCGTCCCGGTAACGGAAGCATTGGCCGCAAGCTCCGCATGCTCGCTCGAGTAGACATCACCCAGCACTTGGCCATTAATAATTACATGAGGGGCCCGGACCTCCCCTTCGATAACGCCATGATCACTAATGCGCACTACGGCATTGGTATTATCCTGAGCTATCACGCAGCCTTTTACCTTGCCATCAATATGCAGGCCACCCGAGAACTTTATGTCACCCAATATTTCCGTATTACTGGAAATCAGCGTGTCATAGTTGTGACGGGAATTCTGTTTTTTACTCCGCAACATCGGCAACCCTCTCTGGCACTATCCAATCTATCTTGCTGGATACTGTTTGCACTTTTTTACCTTCGGTCTGAGCATAAATTTCGACTTCATGCATCGAATAATCAACCGGGATTTCAAAATCAACACTGTAGTTTTGGAAATAGCGAAACTTAAACTTTGAATTTAGCTCCTCCCCCACCAAGTCCTTCAAGGATAGCATTGTTTGCTGCGACTCGCCGGATCCAAAAAGCCGAACCTCAACATTACCCTCTACTACAGATCGCTTTTTACCTACCTGTGCGAGCATCCAACTCAAGCGAACGCGATTACCCGGTAGCGATTGCAGCTCAAGATTCCTGATCTGCAACCCCATCTTGCCATCTTCAGGCTCCATGATGCTACGATAAAACGAAACCGCCTTATTCAGTTCGTAAACTTTCTCTTCCAGATTCTTGATGGCCTGACGCGATTCCTCCAGCGTCAACCGAGCCACCATCTGGTCACGCTCCATTGCCGTGATCTTGCCCACTGCAGCCGATAATTGCTGTCGCCCCACCGGATCCAGAATCTGAGCTTGACGTTCCTGGTAGCGACCAAAATACACGGCAACGAAAAGCAGCACAACAGCAACCGCAAACCACAGAACCCACACCAACCCGCCACGCAACGGGCGATGCACCTTAAGCACCAACCTGTCCTGTCTGCTGCCCTTTACTTTGGCCATATACTATCCTGATTGCCGCTGGCAATCAGGGCATAAGTGCAATTGCACCAATACCCATCTCCTCAGGAAAGCCGAACATAATATTCATATTTTGCAGCGCCTGACCGGCCGCACCTTTTACCAGATTGTCGATGACCGAAAGCACCACCACCCGATTACCCTGCTGTGGGCGATGCACCGCAATACGACAATAATTGCTGCCTTTCACACTCCTCGTCTCCGGATGTGATCCCTGCGGCATCACATCAACAAACGGCTCATTCTCATAGCAGTTTTCGTAGAGCGATTGCAAATCTTCAGGCTGCACATTCAATTCCGCATAGAGTGTCGCATGTATACCCCTGATCATCGGGATCAGGTGCGGCACAAAGGTTAGGCCTACCTCCGCCCCCACGATCTGCTTCAGCCCTTGCCTGATCTCCGGTAAATGTCTGTGTCCTGGTACTGCGTAGGCTTTCAGGCTTTCACTTGCCTCACACAGGAGTGACCCAACACTGGCCTGTCGGCCGGCTCCGCTCACGCCAGATTTGGCATCTGCAATCAGTGAGTCACAACTCACCAAACCATTTTGCAACAAAGGCAGGAACCCCAGTTGTACGGCTGTCGGGTAGCAGCCAGGATTGGCAAGGATATTCGCCTCTTTAATGGCTGCTCTGTTCACTTCAGGCAAACCATAAACCGCCTGCTCCAACAGTTCTGGGCAGGCATGCTGTTCGCCATACCACTGGGCCCACTCCTGCGCATCATGCAAGCGAAAATCTGCCGACAGGTCGATGACCCGAACACCTATTTCAAGCAACTCAGGCACCTGCTTCATAGCAACCGCATTCGGAGTCGCGAAAAAAACCAGATCGCATTCAGCCAATGCCTCGGTATCTGGCAGGGAAAACTGAAAATCAACGACATTCCGTAAATTGGGATAGATATCCGCTACCGATTTACCCAGCTCGGAACGAGAGGTTATCAGGTACAGTTCAACCTGCGGATGACCCGCCAGCAACCTCAACAACTCCACCCCGGTATACCCCGTCCCGCCTACAACTCCAACCTTAATCACATGACCCTCATTCTATATTACTGAGTTAAAACACTTTTACTAAGCCGACCAGTATAATAAAGTCCGTTACTAAAGAGAAAGATAATCTGATTAATGAAAAATAGTATTTTCACACTGGATCGCTTTCGGGACCGACTCGCACATCTTGACGCACTGCCTCAGTACGCAGTGCTTGGCGTAATCTCGGGCGTTATTACCGGTGTGGTAATACTGGCATTTCGGCTAGCCATCGAAATACCACTCCGTTTTTGGTTACCTGAGGACGATCCTGAAAATTTCGAAGCACTGAGCACTTATCTACGATTTGCTGCCCCGGTTGCCGGCGGACTGGTAGTCGGCGTACTCCTTTCGCTGTTGAGCGAGGAAAACCGAAAAGTAGGCGTTCCGCTGGTGCTGGAGCGACTTAACTATCACGAAGGTCACCTTCGCTTAAGAAATGCCGGCGTACAGTTTTTAATGGGCGTAATCAGCCTGGTCAGTGGTCAATCTGCCGGGAGAGAAGGGC
>CBDUGR010000076.1:0-8247 GCA_965366515.1 uncultured Gammaproteobacteria bacterium
AAGTTCCGGAGATACTGCGTTCACTACTATTGACCGGTGGTTAACAACAGATGACTCATCAGATGGTGGCGGTGACCCCACTCTTAACCACATCCTTTTCGGGCCAGGCTCTCCTGGCAGCACCCTCACTTTGGCCGATCTAACAGTGTTTTCCGAGGCTGGTGACCAAGGTGTGGACGCTGGTTTTTTCACTGAAGTCCTAGCGGGAGATACAGTTTCCTATCTATTTTTTAACCAGCAGCTCTCTAATCGCGCCGCGGCTGCTTCCGAAGCGGCACTGTTCGATGATGTAAGTGCACTGGAGGCTGCTGGTTATCTAGGCGGCCTGAATAATTCTCAGCTATCGACCATCGTGAACTGGGATTTTGAAGTTGATGGCAGGGTCCCCGAACCCGGAACAATCGCACTCTTCGGCCTTGGCCTAGCAGGACTCAGCTTCGCACGACGCAAGAAAGCTTAATTCCGATTACATCAAGCCTCACTTCGGTGGGGCTTTTTTATGCCTGTTAATTTAAAAGCCCGCGCGAAAAGAGGCGTAATTATTTTTCATATAATTATCCAGTGAGTTTTCTTATAAAATAATTGCGTCCCTTTTCTCCACTGTTCTTCCTAAGCGTTTCTACTGCCTAACAATATCTTTGTTGAACCATTCAATTAAAATACCCACACAATATGTCAGGTTATTTTACAGTTGTGGATGTTTTTTTCTGTAAGTTGTTGATTTTGCTTGGTGGCATGTTTTTTGCCTTTACGTAAATCAGAGTGCTTTTCGAGTTGCGTGGTATCTCGGAAAAACTGAATTTAGAATGAAGGAGTTATCATGTTTAATATAAAACGTCACGGAATTGCAGTTGTTTTGCCGATCGCAATTGCTGTTTGGGCTACCAACGCTAATGCAACATTATTAGATTTCGAAGGTATTGCGCCAAGTGGCTCCTTTACCACCTATAATACCTTCACGCTATCGCATAATGGGTTTGATATCACATTCTTTCATGGCCATATAATAGATTCTTCCTATCTCCCCAATTTCTACAATAATCACAACGCCACGAACGGTACAGACTGGCTGATGCACGATACTACCGGTATTTTAAGGCTCGAAGAGGGCGGCGGAGCTGCATTCAGCTTGTCCAGCTTGTTGTACCAGTCATATAGCAATGGCAATAGTAATGTAACCATTACTGGTTATTTTTCAGGTGGTGGCTCTATATTAGACAGCATCACCATGATACCGGGTTGGCAAACCAAGATTTTCAGCGCTTCGTGGAGCAACCTGGACTATGTAACGTTTCAAGGAAGCACCCCAAATAACACTTTCGACGATATCGTTTTGAATGCTGCTCAAACCCGAATCCCGGAACCCGCGACTATCGCACTCCTCGGCTTAGGCCTTGCCGGATTGGGCTTCGCTCGACGCAAGAAAGCGTAATACCGATTACATCAAGACTCACTTCGGTGGGGCTTTTTTGCGCGAAAAGGAGACGCAATTATTTTTCATATAATTATCCAGTGAGTTTTCTTATAAAATATTTGCGCCCCCTTTTCTTCCCAAATACTACATTCGACAGCAAAATATTTAATAGTTAAATACTATTATATCTATAAAAGCAATTAAATAGATTATAGGACGCGGCTCTGCAAGAATAAGCTCGTGAATAAGCCAAACCGATGAAAATGATTAACTCCCGCATCCGGAAATATCCAGGAGGCTACAATGTTTAAACAAGCGATACCCTTTTTAGCTGCGATAGCGGTTGGATTATCTCCGATCGCTACAACCAATTCTGCATTTGCTGAAGAGATGTCAAACGCGAAAGTCACGACGAATGAATACTGGTGGCCCAACCGCCTGGACCTCAAATCGCTTCGACAAAACTCACCAGCATCTAACCCGATGGGTGAAACGTTCAATTACGCAAAAGCGTTTGCCAACCTGGATCTTAATGCCGTGAAGCGAGATCTTGAGGTGCTGATGACCACTTCGCAAGATTGGTGGCCCGCAGATTATGGCCATTACGGCCCGTTTTTTATTCGCATGGCATGGCACAGCGCGGGCACCTACCGAATCAGTGACGGCCGCGGTGGCGCATACGGCGGTATGCAGCGTTTTGCACCGCTCAATAGCTGGCCCGACAATGCAAATCTGGACAAGGCGCAACGTCTGCTTTGGCCGATCAAACAGAAGTACGGTGCAAATATCTCCTGGGGTGACTTGATGGTTTTGGCTGGCACTGTAGCCATGGAGTCGATGGGTTTCAGAACCCTGGGCTTCGCCGGTGGACGCGTTGACGGTTGGGAGCCTGAAGTGGTTAACTGGGGCGCCGAAACCAAGTGGCTCGCCGACAATGAACGCTACAAAGACCAAAGAGAACTGAAAAATCCTTTTGGTGCCGTGCAGATGGGGCTAATTTACGTGAACCCAGAAGGCCCCAACGGTAACCCTGACCCGCTGGCAGCTGCCGAGGATATTCGTCTGGCGTTCGGACGCATGGCGATGAATGATGAAGAAACGGCGGCATTGATCGCTGGCGGTCATACTTTCGGTAAAGCGCATGGTGCGGCAGACCCCGGCAAGCACGTTGGCAGGGAACCGGAGGCAGCTGGTATCGAAGAGCAAGGTCTTGGTTGGAAGAACAGCCACGGAAGCGGCAAGGGCAGCGACACAATCACCAGTGGTTTGGAGGGAGCGTGGACCAGTAACCCGGCAGCATGGACCCATAATTACCTGCAAAACCTCTACGGCTTCAACTGGGTCCAAACAAAGAGTCCTGCCGGTGCGATCCAATGGATTCCGGACGACAAAAACGCTTCCGTACTGGTACCTGATGCCCATGATCGATCAAAGCGTCATGCACCAATTATGTTTACCACCGACCTGGCTCTGAAGTTTGATCCGGAATACCGCAAGATTACCGAACGTTGGCTGGAGAACCCAAAAGAGTTTGAAACCGCTTTTGCCAAGGCCTGGTTCAAGCTAACACACCGCGACATGGGCCCCAGTTCACGTTATCTTGGCTCCATGGTGCCCAAAGAACAGATGATCTGGCAGGATAATATTCCCGCAGTTGACCATGAATTGATCGACGCAGAGGATATTGCCAAACTCAAATCCAGGATCCTTAAATCCGGACTGCCCGTCTCCGAACTGGTTAGAACTGCCTGGGCATCTGCATCGACCTTTCGTGACACCGATTTCCGCGGTGGAGCTAACGGCGCACGTATCCGCCTGGCACCGCAAAAGGATTGGGCGGTTAACCAACCAGCCGAACTGGCAAAAGTGCTGAAAAAGCTGGAACGCATTCAAAAGAGATTCAATAAAGCGCAATCGGGCGACAAAAAAGTCTCACTGGCTGACCTGATCGTGCTGGCTGGTACTGCAGCCATTGAAGAGGCGGCAAAAAAAGCTGGGCACCCGATTGAGGTAGCCTTTACGCCGGGCCGCATGGACGCCTCGCAGGCGCAAACCGACATTACCTCTTTTGCCGTGCTCGAACCCACCGCAGACGGTTTTCGTAACTACTTTGCCAAAGGTCAAACGGTATCACCGGTAGAGATGTTGATCGACAATGCCGACAGGTTATCTTTAACAATCCCTGAGATGACCGTGTTGGTTGGCGGCATGCGCATGCTAGGCGCCAATACCGGAGACGCTAAACATGGAGTATTCACCGATAAGGCCGGAACACTCACCAACGACTTCTTCATCAACCTGCTCGACATGTCAACGCAATGGAGCAAGTCATCTCAGTCGCAAGGAATTTATGAAGGCCGTGACCGCGCAACCGGTAAAGTGAAATGGACTGCCACACCGGCCGACCTGATTTTTGGCTCGAACAGCGAATTACGCGCCATCGCCGAAGTCTATGCCGTTGATGGCTCGGGCGAGAAATTTGTCACCGACTTTGTGAGTGCATGGACCAAGGTGATGAATCTTGACCGGTTTGACTTGCTGTAAACTAAAACTAGCAACTCGTCTAAGACTACTCGAAAGCTAAATAACCAGTAACGGCGGCATTTGAATGCCGCCGTTCTTCAAGACTAAACCAATCACTAAAATCCAATCCCTTTCAATCTTCGACAGTTATCTTTCTTGCAGCCATCAGGATTGAGTTTTGCCGGGCAACTGTAAAAAACCCGAATGCGTCGGTTTTTCATGCGTGCCGTTTTAATCAGGTCAATCATGTAACTCGCATTGGACTGGGTTAATAATGCAGCGTAGTAAGGTATCGCGCGGATATGGCTATCTGCCTGCGCGTCGCCTGTATCACATTTTACAGAGACCGTTTTCAGACCGATTTTCAAACGATCCACCTTACATATAGAACTATACTCCTTCTTGTCGCAAAGGCCCTGTGTGCCTTGAGAAGAGATTGCATGAGCTGAATTGATTGAAAACAGAATACTGATCACCACGATTAGATATTTCATTTTCTTATCTCCTTGTCATCTTCAGATCCAAACGTTCAAGTTCAGTGTTTAATGTGAACCGCCATTATTCTTCCCGAAATATAATTACCCTGCGTTTATCCAATAGAGCGATCTCAACACCCAGGTCATCCGGCAATACTCAAACCGCTAGTGTGTCAGTGATCTTGTAACGGCAGTACATGCTACCATGTATACGAAGCTGCTGGACGTTAGCCAATTGAAAAATTCAATCTGACTTTACTTCCAAATTATTGGCATTGAGCGGGGTTATCTTCAGTTCTATGGCAAGCTGACAATAGATCTGTTGCGACCCCACTCATCTCGATCTTACCCATCCACCAATATCCACCACCGAACGGATCAATCTACAGCTACAACATTCGCGGCAATACATTGCTCTCAGGCAAGTCAAAGAAGCGGTGTTTGATCACGCCTGCAATATGCAGGCTCAGTAGTACAATAAAGCCCCATGCACCAACAGAATGTAGGGTGTGAAAATAGCCGCTAATTTCATCACTTTTATCAGTAATAAAGGGAATGCTGAATAAACCAAACATATCGATCGGATGTGCTTCGGAATAGAAAGACGACATCAAATAGCCGGCAAAGGTCGTTGTGAACATAGCCACATAAAGCAGCACATGCACCAGATGAGATAGCCGCTGCTCCCACTCTGCCAAAGCAGATGGATTTTCGGGCAAAGGGCCGCGCCAGCGGGTCGGGAAGCGGATCATGAGCAAAATTATCACAATCATGCCCAGGGATTTGTGTAAAGGGTACAGCTCGTATTTGTCTGGTGCCTCCTCGGAAATACCAGCCATATAAAAACCCAAGGCTAACAAACTAACAATCAATGTTGCCATCGACCAATGCAGAACTCTGAGCGACAAGGAATATTTCGCCGTATTCATAATACCGCCCTCACCGGCTGAATGCTGTCTGTAGATTGGTAGAGCAACTGAGTGACCAGACTATCAGCAATTAGCTGTAATCGATCCGATAGCACCTTATTCGCCAGCTTGCCCTGCTCGTCAAAAGCCTCGTAGGCGGCAGGAACCGCTAACTGCTGAGGTATCACAAGACTGCCCAGATTGTTCATAATTTCACGTAGATGATTAAGGCCGCGTATGCCGCCCAATCCCCCAGGGGATGCACTCATTATGGCTACAGCCTTCGTATCAAAATTCGGCTTATAGGTGTCGTCCTCTTGATCCGGCCGGGATAACCAATCCAATGTGTTTTTCAACACCGCAGTAAGCGAACCATTGTACTCAGGACTGGCGATAATCAGGCCATCTGCCTGACGGAATAACTGGCGTAAGGCACTCAATGCGGCACTGGGTTCATTCTGGCTTTCCAGATCTTCTGAAAACAGTGGCAATTGAAAGTCACTGAGATTTATCAGTGTGACTTCAGCACCGGCATGGCGAGCCGCATCAACTGCATTCTCTACCAGGCTTTGATTCCAGCTACCTGCGCGCAGGCTGCCAGACAGTGCAAGGATTTTCGGTTTAGTCGTTTTTTGCATGATATGTCTCCATCTATTAATGAAAAACTGTGTCACTACTTCATCGATAGAAACATTCTGCACAAAATAAATTTGAACATAAACAGGATAAATGCAAGACTTATGTGCATGAGCGCACACTTAAAGGCAACCAACCGCGGTCGCGGAAAACCGATTATAAAAGCACAAATAAACGACTGGAGTGATATACACTTTGCTTTTCAGGTCGCGCGTCTGGGCACTCTATCCGCCGCTGCGGAGCTGCTGGATGTACATCACTCTACGGTATTAAGGCGCATAGACTCCCTCGAGCAGCGGTTGAATACCCGCCTGTTTCACCGACATGCTCGGGGCTATACTCCAACTGATGCCGGGCAGATGCTGCTATCGACAGGATCACGCACCCAGGAGGAATTCGATCGTTTAATGGGGCAGCTGGCTGGGGCAGATGATCAATTGACTGGCTCAGTGGTAGTGACAACAGTAAACAGCCTGTCGCCCAAGCTAACGCCAATCCTTGGTCAGTTCCAGCAACGTCATCCGGAAATTCGTATTGAATTGGTGGTCGATGCGCGAATCTTCAAGCTCGAATACGGCGAGGCCCACATTAGTATCAGGCCAGGCGCACAACCTAAAGACCCGGACTATATCGTGCAACACTTGAACAAAATGCAGACCACACTGTATGCCTCTTCCGCGTACATTAAACGCTACGGAGGGATGAAAAGCCTAAAAGACCTGGCCGGGCACCGTTTTGTCTCCAATATTGCGCACATGAGCAACATACCTTATATCGAATGGCTACATAAACAGGTCCCACCAGGCCAAATTTTCTATCGTGCATCAGATTTTCACTCGATGATGCACGCGGCGGAATCAGACATAGGAGTGGCACCGATAAGCTGTTGGTTGGCGCAATACAGTAAAAAGCTCAACCCCCTGTTTGAACCACCAGAGGAATGGAATTCGGATTTATGGCTAGTGACCCATCGCGACATTCATCGTACGCCAAAGGTGCAGGCACTATCGCAGTTCCTTAAAGTGGCGATTCGCGATAACGCGGATTGATTAGGTTGTCGACTATTACCGACACCTTTGACCACCCTGATTATCGAGTGATTAAACTCAGTTTTGTTCGGCGACTGGCAATACTTACCCTTCCTGCTCGTCCGTGAAAAGGGAACCCTATCATTGGCAGAGTTGTTTCAATGAGTGGATGATCGGTTAATCTACATTTTTCTAAAGGACAAAAATCTCTTACTACCCCACTTATTCCTTTAATTTATCTAGCTGTCCGCTTAGAATCTGATTCACTAAATCCTCCCCCCTCCGCTCTTACTGTCTCCTAACAACGGAAAACTTGAAATGAACAAAGGCAAACTCGTTTATTACACCGATACGCTATGCGGGTGGTGCTATGGCTTTAGTCCGGTGATCGGTAAAATTTATCAAACCTATCAACACAGAGTAGATTTTGAAGTTGTTAGCGGCGGTTTGTTTTTAGGCCACAAAGTGGGGCCTATCAATGAAGTGGCACCCTACATAAAAGCAGGCGCTTATAAGAAAGTGGAGCAGGCTACCGGGGTTAAATTCGGTGAGGATTTTTTACGCAAAGGCCTTGAAGAGGGAGCCATGGTGCTCAATTCATTACCCCCCTCTATCGCTATTTCTGTCGTCAAAGACAAGCGGCCCGAAAAAACCCTCGAGTTTACTGAGTTGCTGTTAAAGGCGTTTTATTTCGATGGAATGAATCCTGAAGACTTGTCAGGTTATGGCAAATACGCCGCCGAAATTGGGTTCAGTGTCGATGAGTTTAATGTTTTGTTTGCCCAACCCATCTATAAGGAAAAAGCCGAACAGGACTTTCAGCTCTTCCGGGGTCAACAGCTCAGTGGTTTTCCATCCGTGGTACTGGAGACTGATCGAGAAAAAACGCTGCTCGTAGGAGGCTCGGCAAGTTATGACAATTTAAAGAATCGTTTAGATCAGCTGTTAGAGCCCTTGGCATAACTACCGAACTAAACAAAAGTCTCTATAAGCTTGATTTAACCTAATGGCATTTGGAAAAAAGGCGGCTAAATCTGATGGCAGAAGCAACGCTCTATTACGTTCATGATCCGATGTGCAGTTGGTGTTGGGGCTACAAGCCCGAATGGACGAAGCTGCAAGCCTCGCTGCCAGATAACTTAAAAGTTCAGTATGTTGTCGGAGGCCTCGCCGCCGATACAGATGAGCCCATGCCAACTAAAATGCAACAGACCATTAGCTCCTATTGGCGCAGAATCGAATCAAAGCCGGTTGGACGGTCA
>CBDUGR010000077.1:0-8194 GCA_965366515.1 uncultured Gammaproteobacteria bacterium
AGCTGCCGCTGAGTTTCCAGTTTGGACCTGCAAAACAGTGGGCGGGACAACTATGCACTGGACAGCCTCATGTCCGCGCATGCAGGCTCATGAGTTCCGGGCTAAATCTACCTACGGCATGATCGATGATACAAATCTGGTCGACTGGCCCCTGGAGCCGCTCGAGCTTGCGCCCTATTATGAGAGGGCAGAGGATAAAATGGGAGTAACGGGCACGCATGGTATAGAGCGCTTGCCTGGCAATAACAACTATAAAGTGCTTGAAGCTGGTGCACGAGCGCTGGGTTATCAGCAGATTGACACCAATAACGTGGCCATTAATTCTCGGCCAAGAGACGGCCGGCCATCCTGTCTACAACTGGGCTTTTGTACAAGCGGTTGTGTTGTACAGGCAAAATGGTCGACGCTGTATACCGAAATTAGATCCGCCGAGGCAACGGGATATTTTGAGTTGAGACCAGAGTCAATGGCGGTGCGCATCAATCATACGGGTCAGGGCCGGGTGAGTAGTGTTGATTATCGGGATGCATCAGGCCATATGCGGACACAGAGGGCGCGGCTAGTTTGCGTTGCCGGAAATGCGGTGGAGACCACTCGCCTGTTACTCAATTCGCATACCCCCGAGTTTCCCAGCGGGCTGGCCAACTCCAGTGACCAGGTGGGCAGGAATTACATGCGCCATTTTGCGATACCTGTAATTGGCGTCATGCCGGGGCCGGTGAACATGCATCGAGGTACGCATCAGGCGGGGATTATCAAAGATGAAAGGCACCACGATCCGAATCGGGGCTTTAGCGGTGGTTTTCTGTTTTTAACCGTACCTTTTACCCCGGAGACAATTGGTAAAATTATTCTGCGCGACAAATGGGGAGATGAACTGGCGCAAATAATGAGCCGCTATGATCATATGGCAGCAATGTTGGTGCATGGTGAAGATTTGCCGCAGGCCACGAATCGCATTACGCTGCACCCCTCTGAAAAGGATGAAAACGGGCTTCCTGTACCGGTGATTCACTATCAGGATCACCCTAATACTCAAAGAATGAAAAATTATGCGAGGGAGAAGGGAGTGGCGATCTATAAGGCTTTAGGTGCGCACCAGGTTTTTGCTCCCGAGGATGTATTTCCCGCAACCCACAATATGGGGGTGGCGCGTATTGGTCGTAATCCCGCTGATTCAGTTTGTAACCCTTGGGGACAGACTCACGATGTGGCGAACCTGTTTATATCCGATGGCAGTCTATTGCCAACGGTAGGCTGTGAAAACCCTACTTTAACTATTGTTGCTCTGGTTTTGCGTCAGGCTGATTATATTGAACAGCTACTAAAAAAGGGCGTACTATAGCAATATATTTAAACTATTCAGCGGCTCGATGCGTCTCTGGCTGGCAGATGTAACAGGGTTGTGTCGAAATCGCTGCCATTTTGCAATAGTTTGCGTAGGTTGCTTCAGGTCTAATCATGCTAATGAGAGAAGATGTATGAATGATTCCGATTTAGATTTCGCGGCCAACCTGGAAAGTGCTCAAATTGATCTTTCGGTCATTGGGATTGGTCGAATGGGTTGTGGTATAGCGCTGAGTTTTGCCTATGCTGGATATGCCGTATCACTTGTTGATAGCGAAGACCGGACCCAACAAGAATTTGATGCACTGGTTCAATCAACACTTCCTGCGATTCATGCGGATCTTGAATTCCTCAAGGGGGTTGGGTCAGTATCTGAACAACAGGCAGCAGATATCTTGCGGCGAATTCGGTTTGTTGCAAAATCAGATGCGGGAGACTGTTTAGGGAAAGCAGATTTTGTTTTCGAAGCCGTATCTGAGATCGTCGAAATTAAAAAAAGTACCTATGCCTGGTTGAACGAAACAGCCTCTGAACAGGCTGTTTTTGCCTCCACGACTTCAACTATGCTAGCCAATACACTGGCTGAGTTCGTTGAAAACAAAACACGTTTTTCTAATGCCCACTGGCTTAATCCCGCCTACCTTATGCCTTTGATTGAAATCAGTCCTGCGGAAAATACCAGTGAACAAACGGTTGGGCGGCTCAAGGCGCTTTTTGAAAAGATCGGTAAGGTGCCTGTCGTTTGCGCGGCGTCACCCGGGTATGTCGTATCTCGGTTGCAGGCGCTGGTACTGAACGAGTCAGCGCGCATGGTGGAAGAGGGCGTAGCTTCCGCTGAAGATATTGATAAGGCTGTTCGAGTTGGTTTTGGGGTGCGCTATGCAATCCTCGGAATGCTTGAGTTCGTAGACTGGGGTGGTGGTGATATTCTGTATTACGCTTGCAATTACCTCGCCGACAACATTGATCAGCAGCGTTTTGCCCCGGCAGATATTGTTAAACAGAATATGCAAAACAACAGAAACGGATTGCGGGATGGCCAAGGATTTTATGACTATAAAGACCGGGATATCGATGCCTACCGTAATGAAAAACTGGCGGCTTTTGTAGGATTGCTCAAACATTTGGAATTGATGCCTAAGCCAGGTTAGCCGCAAGGTTTTAGCCTCTAGGTTCTAGGTTGAATGTCATAAACGGTTTAGTTCACCTTGGGGGAAGTGTAATAGCAGTGTTGAGAGGAAATATTAGCGTAATCAATAATAAAACAAAGATAAATTACGCAAAACATGAGTGTTTGGTTTACAGAGTAAGAGGGATAAATGATGAAAACATTTAAGTATGGTTTAACACCACTGATTGCCACCAGTTTGTTGGCTAGCAGTGGAATACAGGCAGAAGAGGCCAGTACTGGCTTTGCTTTGGAAGAAATAGTGGTGACTGCAAGGAAACGTGAGGAAAACCTGCAAGCCACGCCGATAGCGGTATCAGCTTTTACCGAGCGAGAATTAGCCTACCGGCAAATTGATTCTACGGATAAATTGAGTGATATAACGCCGAACCTGACCTTTGATTCGGCATCCCCATCATCGGGTTCAAGTTCAGCCGCACAAATTTTTATTCGTGGTATCGGCCAGACTGACTTCACGCCGGTCACCGACCCGGGTGTAGGTCTTTATATTGATGGTATCTATATGGCACGTTCGGTTGGTGGCGTGCTGGATTTTATTGATGTGCAGCGAATTGAAGTTTTGCGTGGGCCACAGGGAACACTGTTTGGTCGTAATACCATTGGTGGCGCCGTTGCTATCTACTCAAAAAGACCTGAGCCAGAAACCAGTGGCAGTATACAGCTTCAGGTAGGTGACGATGATATGCGATACGTCACTGCCAAGGCTAATATGCCCGTTTCTGAAGATCTGTTAACCAATTTCGCGGTATCTTCGCGCAAGCGAGACGGTTATGTTGACCGAATCTTTGGTGGGCCTAGTACTGGTGATGACGATAGCCTCGCCGGTCGTGGTTCGTTGCTTTGGACGCCAACTGACGATTTCGAGCTTTATGCCATAGCGGATGCAACCAAGATTCGTGAAAATGGTACTCCCGGTGTTACCGGTGGTGTTAATGATAAGGCAGCCTTTGGTACCTTTGCCAATGGTGTTCTAGCCAGCTGTACCGCGGTCAATATAAATCCAAATTTTGGAATACTTCCCGGACCACCTTCATTCCCACCTCCCGGTGTTGGCGCTGGTGGTGCTCCCGGTTGTTTGACGCCCGATACATTTTACGGGGAGTATAAATCAGGGGGTACATTCCCGACCAAGTCAGATTTGGATATCTGGGGTGTGAGTGTCGAAATGACCTGGAATGTTAACGACTGGCTGACCATTAAATCGATCACCGGATATCGCGATATGGATATGGAGTCTTCGCGAGATGGAGATAATACCCCTGGTATTATTTTTGCGACCCAGGATTTTTATGAGCAGGATCAATTCAGTCAGGAACTCCAGTTTTCCGGCGTGGCGATGGAAGACAGATTGAAGTGGTTGTTGGGGTTGTACTATTTCGAGGAAGACGGATTCAACAGAAATCCTGTGTATCTGCCTGTGGGCTCAATTCAGAGTGGTGGTATTTTTGATAACGAGTCAGAAGCGGCTTTTTTTCAAGCTACATACGATGTGACCGACAAGCTGGCATTAACTTTTGGAGTCAGGTATACCGAAGACACCAAACAGTTCAAGCCTGATCAAATTTCCCTTGGTGATGCCTCCGCCAGTGGCTTATTTTCTAATGTATTTCCGGGATTTGCCGGCTTCTATCTGCAATCAGGGGGCGGACCGCCTCTTGCCGCTGGAGAACGATTGGCGACTTTTGCTGATTTCGAAGAGCAGTTTGATGACACCAATATCATGCTCAACCTGGCCTACCAGGTAACGGACGATTTTATGGCGTACGCAACCTATTCAGAGGGCTATAAAAGCGGTGGATTTGATCAGCGCTTCACTGGTTTTACGGTGGTGCCAAGTAGTTTCGAACCTGAAACGGTGGAAAGCTATGAAGTGGGTTTCAAGTCTGACTTACTAGATAGTAGTGTTCGTCTGAATGTTGCGATATTCCACACGGATTACACTGATTTACAGATTATTATCCGTGAGGGATTTAACCCCATTACATACAACGGTGGTGAAGCAACCATTGAAGGCGCTGAAGTTGAGCTGACCTGGGTGCCGACTGATCGTTGGTACGTAACCACTTCCATTGGTTATATCGATGCGGAATATGACAAACTTGATCCCAGGGTCACCACTAACCTGACGCCCTTGGAAAAAAGCTTTAAGCTGGTCAATACGCCGGAGCTAAGTGCAGCTATTGGTGTTGCCTATACCTTTGATCTGGGCGATTGGGCAACTTTAACGCCCCGGGTGGATTGGTCATACCATGATGAGCAGGAAAATGACGCGATTAACACGCCGCAAATCCATCAGGACTCCTATGATATGCTTAATGCATCATTTGCCTTGGAAACCAGTGATGGTCGTTGGGAAAGCCTGTTGTCATTCCGAAATATTACGGATGAAGAGTACATCATAACGGGCAACTCATCGTTCCAGACTTCAGCTGCTTATGTGGAGCAAGTCTATGGGCGTCCTTTCGAGTGGTCATTGTCTGTTAAGTATAACTTTTTCTGATTTAGTTAAGGAAAAAGCGTTTTTACAATAAGTTTCTAAAAGAAAGAAACGAACTGAACATCACCCCGGCTGGCTGGTCCAATCGGGGTGATGATTTTATTATTCGGTTGCAATAAAAAAATAATTATATCGTCAGGAATTGATGGGTTAGCGTAATCTAATCCTTACTACAAAGTGCTTGATTTTGAATGACTCTTTTTTAGTCAGAGATTGTTCGGTCTTCTCCAGGAGTCATATACTTACAGGATCGTGGCAATTAAGTCGGGTAATAGATTCACCTTTTATTGTCGTTGTTACTGTTGTTGAAATAAAACGAACGGAGAGTTTTTCTATGGTTGATCATAAGCCTACACGTCGCACCTTTTTAAAAAGGCTGACTTCAGTCTGTGCCTTGGGTGTGATGGCGAGTTTTAATGCATCGGTTGCCTTCGCCAAACAGGTAGGTGATGCCTTGAGCCGTATTAAGGGAACGGTCATTCAAAATACAGACAAATTTTATGAAGACTGGCGTCAAGGTATGACTTGGTATGTGCGAATACCCAAGCGTTATCCCGATACCATGATATTAGCGCAATCGGTCGAGGATGTTATCGAGGCCATTAGGTATGCGCGAGAGCGGGGCCTGAAGGTATCCATCCGCAGCACAGGTCATAGTATTTCAGCTTCTCCGTTACGAGACGAGTCAGTCATGATTGATTTGTCCCAATTACGTGAAGTCAGCTTTGATGTTGAAAACCAAACGGCCTGGTTACAGCCTGGCATGCGCGCGCAGGAGTTTCAGGAACTGGCGAATGCTCAGGGCCTGGCTTTCCCGACAGCCCATACCAACGTCGTGGGTTTGGGTGGTTTCCTGTTAGGTGGGGGGCTGGGTTGGAATCTACAAAAATGGGATATTTCATGTCGTTCAGTCATCGGGGCGGAAATTGTAACGGCTGACGGTAAGCTTATTAACGTCAATGAAGAAGAACACCCGGATCTTTTGTGGGCGATACGAGGCGCTGGGCCGGGCTTTTTTGGTATTATTGTTCGCTACCATGTCAAAATGTATCCGATGCCAAAAGCGATTACCAAAAGCTCTTATATACTGACTGAAGAACATATTCCGATGGCCGTTAGTGAGTTGGAAAAACTGGCCAAGGAAAAAGATATTAATGCGGAAATACTGGGTGTGTTAAAGCACAGTGCTGATATTCCGGGTATGCCGAAAGAGGGTGTTGCCTTTATTGTTATGGTGATTGCTTTCGCTGACAGCAAAGCCCAGGCGCAGCAAATATTGGCGCCTTTCGCTGCCAGTCCGATCGCGGAAAAGGCCTATCTGAAAAAAGTCGACAGGCCTCATACCTTTCCGGAACTGTTCGAGGGACAGTTGATCACGGACGCCACTGCACCGGATAGGACCAGTATTGATAATATGTGGACTGATAGGCTCGGTGAGGCCGTTCTGAAAATGGTCGATATCTTAAGGGAGTCGGTATCCAAACGTTCATTTGTGATTACTGTGTGGGGGGTTAATCCCAGTAAGCGCACCGATACCTCCTTGCCGCACTTTGCCGATGACTACATGTCCTATTATGCGCTGGCAGATAAACCTGAGCATACGGAACCTAACTATCTTTGGATGGATAAGATTAAGGCGACCATGGATCAGGGATTCTCCAAAGGACATTATATTAACGAGACAGAGTTCGTGCGCTATCCTGAGCATGTCAAGCAGTGCTTTACCGAGGAAGGTTGGGTAAGGCTTGGAAAATTACGCAGTCAATATGATCCGCAAGGTTTGTTTCATACCTATATTGGGTATTCCTGATGAGTACCTGTGGAACGCTTGGGGCGGTAACTGGACAATAATCAAGTGTTAGGGAGACAATAGGCCTTTAGCTAAGGGCTGATGGTTGTTCACAAATCGCTGCCATTATGGGATAGACGCCATTCCTTCTTTACTTTTTAATAGCTATCCTGGGTAACTACTCCTGTTTAATAAAGTTAGGGGTAGGGGCATCAGCGCCAGCTTATTTTACTTTGCAAGACTAGATGGTTTTGACGGGCAAACAGAATTTCTATTTTAGGAGGCTATTTCAATGACCGATGTTAAACAGACCGAATTATGGATTGGTGGCGAGTGGGTTGCACCTTCCTCTGGAATGTATCTTGACGATTTTAATCCAGTTGATGATTCGCTGTATTCGCGCATTGCCAGCGCCACGCCAGAAGATGTCAACAAGGCGGTGGAAACAGCATTAGTCGCATTTAAGGCGAATAAGGGCTTGCTTGCGCATCAGAGAGAACTTTGGTTTATGAAGGCGGCTGAGCTGGTTGAGCGTGATAGTCAGGAATTTCTTGATATTCTTGTTGATGAAGTTGGTTCGCCATTATTTAAGGCGCAGTTTGAGGTTAATTATTGCATCAATGCCCTGCGTGCTATTGCCAGTGTGCCCCGCCGCATCCGCGGAGAGGTAATTCCTTCGGAGTCACCGGATGTGTTCAGCATGGCAGTGCGTTCTCCTGTAGGTGTAGTTGCGGCCATTTCACCCTTTAATGTGCCGCTATTGAAAGTCACCAAACAATGCGCAATGCCGCTTGCCTGCGGTAATGCCGTGGTTCATATGCCATCCGAGTTTTCTTCCCAGGTTTCGATTAAGTTTGCTGAAATCCTGCATGAAGCCGGAGTGCCGGATGGGTTGTTTAACGTAGTGACGGGGAATCCATTTGAAATTGGTGATGTGCTGACTTCTCACAAAAAAGTCCGCTCTATAACTTTCTGTGGTTCCCCAGTAGTCGGCAAGCACGTTGCTCAGCTGGCGGCCAAAGACCTCAAGCCGATCACTCTGGAGCTGGGCGGTAAGAGCCCTCTGATTGTTTTGGATGATGCGGATATTGATGCGGCCGTACAGGCGGCGGTTTTTGGTATTTTCTTCTTCCAGGGGCAGGCTTGTATGGCGTCGAGCCGAATTCTGCTGCAAAGAGGAATAGCGGAAGAGTTCACCGAAAAATTTGTGGCTGCGGCGGGTCAGGTCAGTTTAGGTGACTTGCGGTCGCCGGAAGCCTTTGTTGGTCCCATTATTAGTGAAAAACAACGTAATCGTGTGCGCACACACATTGAGCAAGCAAAAGAGCAAGGCGCTGAATTACTGGCTGGAGGAGACTGGGAGGGTAATCGT
>CBDUGR010000078.1:0-8012 GCA_965366515.1 uncultured Gammaproteobacteria bacterium
ATAAAGCACACTATGTGCTGATGAATATCGAATGTAATACGGAAGCATTGGATGAGCTCAACTACTCATTCAAATTTAACGATGCTGTTATTCGTAATCTGATAATCACCTGTAAAGAAGCAGTTTCCAGCGTTTCTCCGATCAAGGCAAATGAAGGGCGTGAAGAGCGGCCAACCCGAACTGATGATCGTAAACCCGCACCACGAGCAGCGCCAGCGGATACTGAAGATTCTGCTAGTGACGCTAAGGTTGAGGCTAAGGTTGAAGTTGAAGCTGAAGCTGAGGAAGCGCCAAGCACTACCGCTGATGAAACCGCAGTTGCTGATGAAGCCGCAGTTGAAGGTGCCGAGTCGGAAGTTGCCGAAGAAGAGAAAAGTTAAGCACGTTCCGGTTTTGGAACGGCTAACGCTCAGTTTGAATCAGATAGATTAAGTTTCAGGAGAATACAGATGGCTCGTTATTTTCGTCGCCGTAAATACTGCCGCTTTACTGCGGAAGGTATCAAAGAGATTGATTATAAAGATTTGGATACGCTGAAAGCGTTTGTGACAGAGACTGGCAAAATAGTACCCAGTCGTATCACAGGCACTAATGCCCGTTATCAGCGTCAACTCGCAACTGCGATCAAGCGCGCTCGTTATTTGGCACTGTTGCCATATACGGACGCACATAAATAGATTTAGAGATACCTCAGGGTAGTGCGCGCACTAGCTGAATATGCGATGCGTGGTCGCACGCAGGCCGTTACGGTAGCAATGCTGACTGCAGCTTTGCCACTGTTGTTCTGGCTCAGCGCAGCGACCGTTGCATTGGCTACTTTGAGGAAAGGGGTGGCAGAGGGTTTAAACCTGCTGCTCTGGGCAAGCCTCCCTGCTGGGGTCTGGCTGGTGATGCGGGATGATCCGACACCTTTGGTAGTGATAATGGGTAGCGGATTGTTGAGTATGGTGTTACGCGCTACCGTATCCTGGGTGCATACCCTGTTAGCCGGTCTCTGTCTGGGAATACTGTTAACCTGGTTAATGCCCTTGCTGTTGCCGGAAGTGGTGGCGGAGACAATCAGGATTAGCAAGCAGGTTTTGGCGGAAGTTACTGCCGAAATCAGTGCTAAAACAGGACGTCAGCTGGATGAGTGGCTGAGTAGCCTGTTTGCTGGAATATTGGGAAGTATCCACCTTTTAGTCGTCGTGGGTTGTTTGGTTCTGGCGCGCTGGTGGCAATCCACCCTGTATAATCCGGGAGGATTTGGCGAAGAGTTTCGGCAACTGATATTGCCCAGACGTATTGCTGTGCCATTACTGTTACTGATGGTGTTTGGTGGTGGTTTACACCCGTTAATGCTTGGTTGGATTCCAGTAATGACGGTGCCTTTTGTGATCGCTGCGATTGCTCTGGTGCATGGCGTAGTCAGTCTGAGAAAGCTATCAGTACAATGGCTGTTTGCTTTCTATTTAATGGTTTTTTTATTGGGTCCGTACTTTTACATGTTGTTAATTGTAATGGCCTTTCTGGATAGTGTGCTGGATTTTCGTGGTCGAATTCGAGCGCAAATTGAGTAGTATTACCGGTTACCCGCAATTGATTGGCTGGTGGCTGGAGTAACAGGCTTATAGAGGAAAGTAAGATGGAAGTTATATTGTTAGAAAATATCGGTAGATTGGGCAACCTGGGCGATAAGGTTTCTGTGAAGCGTGGTTATGGCCGCAATTATCTCATCCCTTACGGAAAAGCAGTTTTCGCTTCGGAGAAGAGTCTGGCGGAGTTCGAATCACGACGCGCTGAACTGGAAAAAGCAGCCGCAGAGTCGAAAACCCTGGCTGATGCCCGTGCTGAAGCCCTGGAAGGCAAAGAGTTTACTTTTGTCGCTAAAGCGGGTGAAGAGGGCAAACTATTTGGCTCTGTGGGTACTCGTGACATTGCAGAACTAATTACCACTGTTGCAGGCGCAGAAGTTTCGAAAAGCGAAGTAAAATTGCCTGAAGGGGCAATTCGTCAGACTGGAGAGTATGAGATTTCATTACAGTTTCATAGCGAAGTAATGGCGTCAGTTAAGTTGTTGGTCCAGCCTGAATAAATAGTTAATGCTGTAATCGCGATAGTATTACCCCTGGCCAGGAGCCAGGGGTAATTGTCAGGTTTGACATCAAAATTAACGGTGCTCCGTTTTATTTCTCACTCCTTTATTTCCCTCCCCTTATTGAAGCCAAGCTTCTGTTTTTACCCGTTCCGCAATTCTGTCTATGCTAATTGGTGGCAAAAGATTGCGCCCGCGTATACATTAATGGAAAATAACTGGCTGGGTATCGTGCAGGAGACTTTTGCAAGCCTTCTGATTTTTTCTATAATTTTGTAATAAATAAATGATTCAAGCTGCTCTGATTGACCAGGAAACTACTGCGCTAAAAGTACCGCCGCACTCCGTTGAGGCCGAGCAATCGGTGTTGGGAGGGCTAATGCTCGATAATCAAGCATGGGACTCGATTTCGGAGTCTCTCATTGATACAGACTTTTATCGTCACGAACACCGCCTGATTTATAAAATGATGTTCAAGCTGATTACTATCGGTAGTCCGCTGGACGTGATTACGCTTTCTGAGGAATTGGCTAAGGTAAATGAGTTGGAAACCGTAGGGGGCCTGGCTTACCTGGGGGAGTTAGCTAAAAATACACCAAGTGTGTCGAACGTGGGAGCCTATGCTGAGATTGTCAGGGAGCGCTCCATTCTACGTCAACTGATCAATGTTGCGAATGAGATTGCAAACGATGCATTCGATACCGGGGGGCGTGGCAGTAGCGAAGTACTTGATGACGCCGAAAGGTTGGTCTTTCAAATTGCTGAAAACCGACCTAACCTGGTCGGCCCCAAGGATGTGAATCAATTGTTAACTAATACGATTGAGCGCATTGACGAGCTGTTTCATTCGGACAATTCCATTACTGGTTTAAGTACCGGGTATAAGGATTTGGATGCCATGACGGCAGGTTTGCAGCCTTCCGATCTAATCATTATTGCTGGCCGTCCCTCCATGGGTAAAACCACTTTCGCGATGAATATTGTGGAGCATGCGGTTATTCAGGATGACCGACCTGTGATCGTATTCAGTATGGAGATGCCCGGTGAGTCGCTGGTAATGCGTATGCTGTCATCATTGGGGAGAATTGACCAAACCAAAATACGTACTGGACAGCTGGGAGATGATGATTGGCCACGGCTGACCTCGGCAGTAAGTCTGCTCAAGGATAATAAGCTTTTTATTGACGATTCTGCCTCTCTGTCACCGACAGAAGTGAGATCAAGAGCACGTCGTATTGCAAGAGAGCATGGTCAGCCTGCACTCATTATGATCGATTATCTGCAGCTTATGCAGGTCAAGGGAAAGAGTGAGAACCGGGTAGGGGAAATCTCGGAAATTTCCCGATCACTCAAAGCCCTGGCGAAGGAGCTGAATGTCCCGGTGATCGCATTGTCACAGCTTAACCGTGGTCTTGAGCAGCGTCCTAATAAACGCCCCATTATGTCAGATCTAAGAGAGTCCGGTTCAATCGAGCAGGATGCTGATGTGATTGCCTTTATATATCGAGATGAAGTTTATAATGAAGAGAGCCCTGACAAAGGTATTGCTGAGATTATTATCGGCAAACAGCGGAATGGTCCGATAGGCACCCGCCGCCTGGCATTTATTGGCAAATACACAAGGTTTGAAGATCTTGCGCATGAAAATTATGATGATTACTGATGCTGGCGAGGGTTGGGACTTATCATTAACTTCGCTGGATTAACCGCTAATATCATCTCCAAGATGGCCCTCAGGTATCATCGCACGTGACTCGATCCACCGTGGCCCACATTGATCTGAATGCATTGCGTCATAATTTCAATCAGGTCAAAAAATATGCCCCTCACAGTAAGGTTATGCCGGTGATTAAAGCCGATGCCTACGGGCATGGTGCGCTTACGATAGCCAGTGCATTGCCCCAAGCGGATGGTTTTGCTGTTGCTTTTATTGATGAGGCGGTAGCGCTGAGGGAATCAGGAATCAAGCAGCCTATTGTCGTGCTACAGGGAGTTTACGAGCGCAATGAACTTGAACTGGCGGCGAATTTGGGTCTGCAGGTTGTGATTCATCAGGCTGCACAGGTTGAGTTATTGGAGAGCTGCAATATAGCGCCCTTGGTGGTTTGGATGAAGCTGGAAACGGGTATGCATCGGGCCGGAATTCCCAGCGATCAATTTTTGCCCTTGCTGGCGCGTTTAAAGGCGTTAACGCAGGTGGCGGAAATTCGTTTTATGACTCATTTTGCCTGCGCGGATGAACAAGAGAGCAGCATGACCTCTGATCAGTTTCATCTATTCCAGAAAATGACGGCCAACAGTAACGCTGTTTGCAGTCTGGCTAATTCCGCTGCGATCATGGCAAATCCTGAGACTCACCGAGATTGGGTCAGGCCCGGAATTATGCTATATGGCGCGTCGCCCCTGCAGGGTTCAACCGCACAGCATGAAGGGCTTAAACCGGTGATGACGTTGGAGTCCAGTATTATTGCAATAAAGCAACTACGGCCGGGTGATACTGTCGGCTATGGCGCTAGCTGGACAGCCGAAACGGAAGGGCGGATTGCGATTGTAGCAATAGGGTATGGTGATGGTTATCCCAGGTGTTTAGGAGGAAAGGCTGAGGTTTTGCTGAATGGACAGCGAGCACGTCTGGTGGGGCGCGTATCAATGGATAGTTTGGCGATTAACCTGTCGGATCAGGACCAGGTTCAACTTGGTGACCGGGTGATTTTATGGGGTAAAGGGTTGCCGGTGGAGGAGCTTGCCTCAGGAGCCAATACCATTTCTTATGAATTACTCTGTAATGTGACTCAAAGAGTACCTCGTTACTACCATGACTGACTTATTCTGCTATGCTTTTTATATGTGTTATATTAAGAAATTTACCGGAAGTTGATTAATGTTTAAATGGGCTTCGCCGCTAATATGAAAGGTTGTTTACTAAGGATTAGGTTATGAACAGTGCAGTGGAACTTGCAATGAAATCAAGCCGTTTGTTTTCATTGCCTGATATCTATCTAAGATTATCGCGTTTGTTAAACGACGAGAATTCAACGGTTGACCAGATGGCAGAGTTGATCGCGTTGGACGCTGCGTTATCCGCGCGATTGTTAAAAGTCGCCAATAGCTCTTTTTACAACTTCCCCGCAAACATTGAAACTATTCCCAGAGCGATTATGCTGATAGGTTCAGAGGAACTCAGCAGCCTGGTATTAGCGACTTCCGTTGCATCTTCGTTTTGCGGTATTTCTCCAGAACTGATCGATATGGATAGTTTTTGGCGACATAATGTGGATACAGGATTGGTTGCCAGACAATTGGGTAAGGCAGCTAAACAGCCCGACGTGGAGCGCCTGTTTGTGATTGGGTTGCTGCACAATATTGGTAAGTTAATGGTACTCAGCGAACACCCGGAGAAGGCAAAGCAGGTGCTGGAAGGTGGGCCTGATCAGCTGCCCTGGTTACGTGAGCAGGCAATCCTTGGTTTTACCTTTGCCGAATGTGGTGCTGAATTGATCAAACTATGGCAATTGCCTAATACAATGATTGATGCGGTACGCTGGCAGCATGAGCCCAGTAACGCAGAAGTGGACGATTCAGTAGCAGCGCTGCTGCATATTGCGAGTCGGGCTGCCAGCTGGATGGATCAGGAAACAAAAGAGGAAGAGCAGTTGGATTTCTTTCAGCTGATTGATCCCTGGGTTTGGGATCGCACCGGTCTGGAATTAAATGATATGGATGAAGCGATCGAGTTTGCGCAGATAGAGGCTTGGAATATACTGGGCTTGATAACCTCTTCAGTCCACTAGACTAGTGATGATGGTCGTTCATAATAGCCTGCGTCAGGGCTGCAATTCTGTCTTGCTGCCAGCCGAAATGCTGCGGGTCGCTCTCAACGATAAATTCCGCACGCATAACTGAATCCTTTAGTGGCCTTGAAAACAGGCCACTATCCCTCGCGTGATGAATAAATTTCAAGGTGCGCAGCGCATCGAACCAGACGTGCATATGCCTTAAAAAAGCTTTTTCCGATTTGCTCTGGGCTAGTGTCTGCAGTATAGCATGCTGTGGATTTAAATTTTTCAATGTGCTTGCCAGAATGGTGGCCTGTTCGTTTTCAATGCTTTGTAGGCCGAGCTGTTTGCTTATAAAGGGCCACAGGGTGGTTTCACTCAAATCATTTCGGGCCTGCCAGAAGCGTGGGAAAAGAGCTAGCCACTGTCGCAGTAAAGAGAAAACGGCGGGGTTATAGTACAGGAACTCTTCAGTCGGATTCGGTTGTGCCATTATTTTGTTGAGCGCGGGCCCGGTTCCAAAAGGTACTCGGGAAGAGCTGCGGCCTAAAATAGTAATGCCTGGTTCTTCCAGTTGGCGGACAGGTGCAATTTTCGATAGCTTGTTGAGCAGGTAAAAGTCCTCAGCTGCGCTTTTTTTCGGAAATCCGCGAGCTTGCGCATAATGCCGGTAGTTGATTGCGATAATGCTGCCTAGCGTATGAAAACTGTATGGGGATGCTGCCCAGTTTAGACCCGCCACGTAATAGTGTAATGAAAGTTCATACAAAGACATGGCCAGCTCAATTTCTTTATCCTGGCAGTGATGCTGATAGGGATAGAGCATGGCCGAGCAGCTAACATCTAAATTAGCCGAAAGGTAGTTAACGGGAAGCTGGGTGTCGGCATCAGTGCTATGCATCCAATCTGAGCAAACATACTGGTTTTGAATAAGCCAGCAGCCGATATCACAACCTAGCTTGCGAGCGATTCCTACACCTTGGCGGCGGGGGATTTCTCGACCTTCTGTGCAACGATCGATGACCAGTAAATCGGTCTGTTTGGAATATTCCTGGAGGGTGATTTGCTTGTTGGAGAGCTCCCATTTTATAGGGAGTTCGTTATGCATTCGATTGAGTAGGGCGAGGGTATTCCGTTTGGCTGCCGTGTGTTCGGTATCAGGTTTCTCAGTCTTGGGAATATTAATAACAAGAATCACCAGCACCGAGTCCCCGGATTCAAGGGCGCCGAAAGTGTTTTCGAGGAAACTCCAGGGTTCGTCATAGACCGGGATGACAAGCAGATGCCGATAGCGTTTTTCGGTAACAAAATTTTGTGCAAATGAAGCTGTTTCCGGTTCAGCATAGACCGATAAATATTTCTCTATAGCAACCATTGCTCAGTTCGCAAAGCTATTTTTGAAAGCGGTTATGCTTAGCATGATTGCGATCAATCTGGAACTGTGTGAAAAGGTAGTGACGGGACTGTTTCAGTTTCAATATATGGGTGTTTTCCTGGCCGTTGGATCAATAAACGCATAGAGTTGCTTGTGTCC
The DNA here is from genome assembly GCA_965366515.1 of uncultured Gammaproteobacteria bacterium. Taxonomy (GTDB): domain Bacteria; phylum Pseudomonadota; class Gammaproteobacteria; order Pseudomonadales; family IMCC2047; genus JAJFKB01. Next base: position 7,385 of record CBDUGR010000078.1, read on the forward strand.
GGTATTGAGCTAATGGTTTGTGCTAATCGTTTGCGCCAATCGTTTAAGTAAAGAAACACGCTCGCTGATCGTTACGTAATAGTAATTAAAAGGGAGCCGTAAAGGCACCCTTTTTTGGGAAGCATACTGTGTTCAGCTATTCAGATACTGATCTAAATCATCGGCACTGCCAATTAGGCGGCCTCCAATAAACACCTGCGGTGTGGTGGCATTGCCGGATACGGCCCTGAGCGTCTTGGTGGTAACACTGTCGCTCAGCAGCACTTCTTCAAAGTCCATTCCTGCCTTTGTCAGAAGCTCTTTGGCACGAGTGCAGTGAGAACAACCGGTCTTGGTAAAGAGCGTGACAAACTCTGGTTTTTGCGCTTCACAATTAATATATTCGAGCATGGTGTCAGCGTCAGACACATGGAAAGGGTCACCTGGTTCATCGGGCTCAATGAACATTTTTTCAATGACGCCATCCTTGACCAGCATGGAGTAGCGCCAGGAGCGATTGCCAAATCCCAGATCATTTTTTTCAACCAGCATGCCCATGCCCTCGGTAAACTCGCCATTGCCATCCGGACTCAGTCGAACCTTCTCTGCGTGCTGATCCTGTTGCCAGGCCTGCATAACGAAGCCATCG
>CBDUGR010000079.1:0-7995 GCA_965366515.1 uncultured Gammaproteobacteria bacterium
CCGGGCCCGCTACACAGTTATAGCAATAACTCGGTACGTATCGCGTTTCTGTCATCTGTTTCACCTGTCAAACTTTGAGTTTGAGTTAAATGCCGACATATCTCACGAGTTGTTATTAAAACCAGGAATTGCAGGCTTCAACTCAGACTATGCGATCGGCTCGAATAAGGTAATAAGCAAATTGTTCAATATATTATCTGTTTGCTGCGCTTAATTATTGTTTTTCTCGGCGTCGCAGCTAGCCCGAATATTTCACCAGTAGGCCTAAAATAGCTCTGAAGCCCCTGTGCATATTGGTTTTGATCTAAAATCGCCTCGGTGATGGTTTGTCACCGGTATGCGGCTTGCCAGTTTGCGATAGGTTAACAAAATTAAGGCGGCCCAAAATTGATTTATATCAGTATATGATACTGAAAAAAAATAAAAAGTCTACAATCTGTATCATATGAGGTGGGTTTATTTGGCCCTCCAATGTACCTGATTACTAAATTACGACAAACAGGTGTCTTGTTGTAAGGGGGTTTCTTTGAACGCCTTGGGCTAAGGCGTTGAGATACGACCGTTAAAATGAGAGTATGGCCTCTGGGCGACTAATATCGGTAATTAAAGGATTTTTGGGAAAGATTTAATGGCAACGATTAATATGCAGCGCGAGCTAAATTTAAACAGGGAACAGATTCAACAACTGGCCGAAAAGGTTGGAGATAAGTTGGCTTGTGAGTATGGTGTTCAATTCAGCTGGTCGGGCCATGATGCTAACATCAGTGGGCCCGGGATTAATGGCAAGTGCCAGGTGTGCGACGGTAGTATTGGTCTGCAGCTAACCCTGGGATTTCTATTGACGCCCTTTAAAGATAAAGTTGAACGTGAGATCAACAGCTATTTGGAGCGTTTACAGGGTTAGCGCTTTCATCATGTTATATACAAAACCAGCATTCGCCTTAGAGTATATATTTTGAAAGATCCTCGTCTTCAACCAATTCGCCGAGATGCTGGTTAACATAATTAACATCTACAGCTACCTTTGCCTCCGGAGCGCCCTCGCTCCAATCTGAAGCCGAAAAGGACGTTGGCTCCAAAAGTCGTTCCATAACCGTATGCAATCGGCGCGCACCGATATTTTCCGCTTGTTCGTTGACCTGCCATGCGATTTCCGCAATACGTTTTATGCCGTCCTGACTGAAGCTGATATCGGCGCCTTCTGTGCCAAGTAATGCCTGATACTGCTTAGTCAGGCTGGCATCAGGTTCAGTGAGAATACGCTCAAAATCATTCGGTGTTAACGCATTGAGTTCAACACGGATAGGTAGTCGGCCCTGTAATTCCGGAATTAAGTCTGATGGTTTTGCCAGATGAAAAGCCCCGGAGGCGATAAATAGGATGTGATCCGTTTTGATCATACCGAACTTGGTGCTGATGGTGCAGCCTTCGATTAGCGGCAAAAGGTCACGTTGTACGCCTTCTCGGGAAACGTCAGCGCCGCTTGCGTTGGCGCGTTTGGTTACTTTATCGATTTCATCCAAAAACACGATACCATTTTGTTCAACGGCTTCTATTGCTTGGCTTTTTAGATCCTCTTCATTAACCAGCTTGGATGCCTCTTCATCACACAATCGCCGGTAGGCTTCCTTGATCTTTAATTTCTTGGATTTTTTCCGGTCACCGGACATATTTGAGAACATGCTCTGTAACTGGTTGGACATCTCTTCCATGCCAGGTGGTGCCATGATTTCGATTCCTACCGGAACCGTGCTAAGTTCAATTTCGATCTCTTTGTCATCGAGTTCGCCTTCTCGCAGTTTTTTGCGGAACACCTGGCGTGTCGAAGAACTTTCATTGCCGCTTTGTGAATCTGGTTGTCCGCCGCGCGGTGGCGGCAGTAGCGCATCAAGTATACGTTCTTCGGCAGCATCCTCAGCGCGGTGTTTCACTTTCACCATTTCCTGTTCACGAACCATTTTAACGGCCATGTCAGCCAGATCTCGAACAATGGACTCGACGTCTCGCCCCACATAGCCGACTTCGGTAAATTTTGTTGCCTCAATTTTAATAAAGGGTGCATTTGCCAGTTTCGCCAGGCGCCGTGCAATCTCTGTTTTGCCAACACCGGTAGGGCCAATCATCAAAATATTCTTGGGAGTTATCTCGTTACGCAATTCTTCGTCCAACTGCATACGTCGCCAGCGGTTTCTAAGCGCTATCGCAACGGCCCGTTTGGCGTCAGCCTGTCCGATAATATGCTTGTCCAATTCATGAACAATTTCTCTGGGAGTCATGTTTGACATAATTTTTAACTCTAATGGCTTAGCAGGATCTAGCTAACAGATTCCAGCTCTTCAATGGTGCGGTTATGGTTGGTATAGACGCAGATGTCTGCGGCAATTTCCAGGCTTTTTTCTACGATTGTCAGGGCATCCAACTCTGTGTTTTCAAGCAGCGCCTTGGCAGCAGCCTGGGCAAAGGGGCCGCCTGAACCGATGGCTATCAGTCCCAGCTCCGGTTCGATAACGTCGCCATTTCCGGAAATAATGAGCGAATGTTTTTTGTCTGCAACGGCAAGTAATGCTTCCAGTTTTTGCAATGTTCGGTCAGTTCGCCAGTCTTTTGCTAGCTCGACGGCGGCGCGCATCAGGTGCCCCTGGTGTTTTTCCAGTTTAGCCTCGAAGCGTTCGAATAGTGTGAAGGCGTCCGCAGTAGCTCCGGCAAAACCTGCGATAACCTGGTCGCGATAGAGACGTCGAACCTTTCGAGCGTTCCCTTTCATGACCGTGTTGCCGAGAGAAACCTGGCCATCTCCGCCTAACACGACTTTATCATCTTTTCGAACCGATATTATGGTAGTCATAGAGATTGCCTTATCTGTTTAATAGCCTTGTTTGGAGTTAGCAATATGGAGGTGAAGGCTGGGAATTCAAGTTTAACTGCTATCATTTGCCGGCTTTTATTTTAATGAGCATCGATTCTGTATTTTCATCTGCGAGAATGTCCTGAGCTTGATTTAGTTTCGATCGTGACTCAAAGGGGCCCAGCAATATTCTGTGCCAAGTGCTGCCATCGCCAGATTTTACGGCCTGCATTCGCACATCAAGTCCGTGCATGATGAGTTTGGCTCTTAGCCGGTCCGCATCGCTGCGATTTCTAAAAGAGCCGGCCTGTAAGAGGTAGGCCGTCTCCGACTCTGTGTCTTTCATCGTTGAGGAGTATTCTTCTACCTTGGGGGCAATCACTTCGCTTTCCGGAAGAAGGGTATAGAAATCATAAGTTTCTTCAGTAGCAGGTGCTTTGATATTTTTCTTTTGTTTAGGTACTTTTGCGGCGCTGCTGGTTTGATCCGGTCTGTTGACCGTCTCCTTTGTTTTCGGCCCGAGCTGAGCAAGGTAGTATAGAAATAAAGCAAGAGCTATGGCTGTTAACAAAGTGATGACAATCAGGCCAGAGGGAAGCTGAGTGCTTTTTTTATGCGCCATTTGACGTTTGTGATGGGCGGCACTTTTTACATAATCCTGGGGCATTGGTGATTTCAGATAACCGAGTTGGGTGATTGTTGATTTTAGACCAGCACTTTTACGTGTCGCTATTGTAGAGGTAATTGAGGAGGGCGTTAATAGTAATCCTTAAAAACAATCTAACGGATCTACATCGATCGACCAGCGTACCTTGCGAGCTGACTTTAACTTTTCTATTTCCAGGCAAAGGCGAGTCAGCAGTTCATGCAGTATTTTTCGATCGGTGGATTGCAACAAGAGTTGCGACCGAAAGCGTCCAGCACGCTTATACATGGTTGCCTGTATCGGGCCGAATATTTCAACGGCTGAAGGTTGCTGATGCACTGCAAGCGATGCAGCTATGTCTTTTACTTCCTCTAGAAATTCCCCGGGATGATTGTGTTGTACTGATTCGGCACGGAATAGCACAGCATGACAATAGGGCGGTAGCTGACCTAATTCGCGCTCTTTTAGCAGGTTGCAGGCATAACTTGAATAACCCTCTTTAATTAGTTGGTTTAACATAGGGTGGTCGGGTTGATGCGTTTGTATGATAACTTCGCCCGGCTTGTCCTCTCGGCCGGCTCTGCCCGAAACCTGAGTGATCAATTGTCCCATGCGCTCCAGGCCTCTGAAATCGGCACTGAATAAACCGTAATCGGCTTCCAGGATTGCGACCAGGGTAACCTTCGGGAAATGATGTCCTTTTGCCAACATCTGCGTTCCCACCATCACACATGGCGTGCCGGAATTGATCTGTGCGAGCATATTCTTCATTGCAGTTTTACTGCTCGTAGAATCGCGATCAATTCGTAATACTGGAAATCCAGGAAATAGTTGCGTAATGGTTTGTTCGCTGCACTCGGTGCCAACGCCGAGAGTTTTCAATTCGGCCGCATGACAATCAGGACAATTTCTCGGCGCTGAGCGCTGAGCACCACAGTGGTGGCAGCGTAATTGTGTCGGATTCAAATGCAGCGTAAGTCGGGTATCGCAGCGTGAGCACTGGGCAATCCAACTACATTGATGGCACATTAAAACAGGCGCGAAACCGCGCTGGTTTATGAATATCAGTACTTGATGGTCAGTATCCAATTGTTTGGAAATAGCATCGATAAGTGGTCGAGATAAGCCGCCTTGCAAAGGCCGGCTGCGGATGTCAGTTAACAGCAATTTGGGTTGACTGGCTCCGCCTGCCCGCGTACTTAATTGCAAATGTTGATAGCGCCCCGAGGTGCAGTTGTGCAAGCTTTCGAGTGAAGGGGTAGCGGATCCCAGAACAATAGGGATACCCGCATGGTGAGCGCGGATAACGCCAAGATCCCTGGCGCTATAGCGCATACCATCCTGCTGTTTAAAGGAAAGGTCGTGCTCTTCGTCAACAATAATGACACCGAGATTATTAATGGGTGTAAATATCGAAGAGCGCGTACCAATCACGATATAACACTCCTCTTCGGCGGCTGCCATCCAGTCATGCATCCGTTCCTTGTCAGACCGGCCCGAGTGCAGCAATGCAATCGGAGCATTAAAGCGCTGCTTGAAGCGATTTACAGTTTGAGGCGTTAGCCCTATTTCAGGGACGAGTACGAGTACAGAACCGCGTTTGCGTAACACCTGCTCAATCACTTGCAGATAAACCTCTGTTTTTCCACTGCCTGTTATACCTTCAAGTAGAAAGCAGGTGAATTTTTCAAGTGACTGGGTGACAGAGTTTACCGCTAGCTGTTGTTCCTCGCTCAGGGTTAATGGCGCCTCAGCCAGTACGCTTTTGCTATTTTTATGGTGTGGCTGGTGGGTAGATGATTTAGCCTCAAGCCAGCCTTTGTCGAGAACTGACTTAAGTGGTGGCCCCTGCAATCCCAGTGCTTTAATCGTATGATGACTGACACCTTCCGGATGTTTTGTTGCCAGCCTGACAATCTCTAATTGACGGGGTGCCCGCTTAAGGTTTTCATGAGCAAGGTCCTTGCCCAAAGTTGTTAAACGGTAATAGATCTCCTTTCTTCTTAGTTCAGTTTCTCCTCTGCGTAAAGGAGCCGGTAGCGCTGTGCTATAGACTTCACCGATGGGATGCTGGTAGTAGTGGGCACTCCATTGGTAGAGCTTGATCATGGCTTCGGGAATGACAGGCTTTTTATCAATAAAATGCTCAATACGCTTGAGCCGATTACTGGGTATTTCGGAGCGATTAGCGATACCGATAATAAATCCGGTTAATTTGCGATTGCCAAATGGGACTGATACCCGGATTCCGGGCAGCGGATTAAAATCCAGAGTCCCGGGCGGCGGCAGGTATTCAAATAGACGCCTGAGAGGAGTCGGTAATGCAACTCTGAAAACTAGATTTTTTTCCACATTGGGACTCTGGTGAACTGATTCAAGGACTCAAGTCTACCCTATGCCAAAGGTACTGCGAAAGATGCATAGTCTTTCTCAACATTAAGTCTGGAAGATTCTGAGAGTGGTTGTTTGCGGCAACAATCTAATCCGGTGGCGGTCTGTAGCTAATTTTGATTAAAGAGGTTAGGATTGGCTGCAGTTATAGCGCTTTAGTATTCATGCTGCGCAGTTTGAGTCTGTGCAACATAATGTTGAGAAGGACTATACAATTACGTTTTATGCGGTTGCGCGTATATTTGGCATAAAAGTGGATAGGGAGACGAGTGTTGAGCCAATCAAAAGATTTATTTCATGAGCGGGACGCGGATGTTGATTATCTGCACCCTGGGCATTTTATTGATAGCGATGACCCGGCGGTAGTCGAGTTTGCTCAGAAAAGTGCGCTGGGTTTGACCGATGAAATTGACAAGGCTGTCGCACTCTACCTGGCTGTTCGTGATGAAGTTATTTATGACCCCTACTATGTTGGGCGGGACGCAAAGTACTATCGAGCCAGCGATTGCCTGAACGCGGGACGTGGGTTTTGTATTCCGAAGGCGGCACTTATGGCGGCTGGAGCCAGAGCACTTAATATACCAGCGCGTGTTGGTTATGCCGATGTGCGAAATCATTTGAGCACTGAAAAGCTAGATAAACTGGTAGGCTCAAATTCGTATCGATGGCACAGCTATTGTGAGCTGTATCTGGAGCATAAGTGGGTTAAGGCGACGCCGGCTTTTAATCGAAGCCTTTGCGAGCGTTTTGGCGTGCATACGCTGGAGTTTGATGGTCGTACGGATTCTTTGTTGCAGGAGTTTGATCAATCGGGTCGGCAGCATATGGAGTATATAGCTCAGCGTGGTCATTTTGTGGATGTGCCCTTTCAGGATATTGTGGCAGATTTTGTTCGTTATCATTTGGACTGGCTGGACTACCGATCGAATATTGCGCAGAAAGAGGCTATTGAGAGTTGGGATTAGCCAATCCTTGATCGGTCCTTGTGTGAATAAGACATTTAGTGGTTACACAGTCGATGCAACAGTTGATTATCGATACTTTTCTGGTATGATTGCGCGTCCCGATTGAGGGCCTAATCTGGAGGCTGTGTTTCGATTTGGCTCTGAACATACTTCATGCGGTACCTAAGTTAAATTAGGTGGCGGCATGTAAAACACTGAGGTTATTAAGATGAAACAGGACATCCATCCTGAATACAAAGAAATTACGGCAACCTGTAGTTGTGGTAATACCATACAAACACGCTCGACGCTCTGTAAGGATATACACCTGGACGTATGTTCCCAGTGTCACCCCTTTTATACAGGTAAGCAAAAAGCAGTGAGTGCCGGCGGCCGTATTGATCGTTTCAACAAGCGATTTGGAAGTCGTACCAAGTCTTAATTTTAGCTCGACTGGGTTTATAGTGCCCGGTAAGCTGTGTCGGCTTAAAAACCCTTTTCTGCCCCAAGGTCAAGGAAAGGGTTTCCCCTCAAGATTTTATTTCTGCTTAGAATAACTGTTCAGGTATTTTTTCCTGGTTATCAGCTCGATCTGAAGCAGACCCAGGCGTGCGCGATGTTTGTTTTGGCGCGTACTCCTGTCTGAATATCTCAAAAATCGCATCCGTCTGCCCTGGACGGGCCAATAGCCCAGTAACGGGGTCTATTCGTACAGTAATTAGTTGATCTGGTCGATCAAGAGCTGTTTCAGCCTTTCCGGCCAATGCTTCTTCCATAAAATCTATCCAGATAGGCAGTGCAGCATAACCACCGACCTCTCTTTTGCCGAGTGTCTGGGGTTGATCAAAACCGACCCAGACCGTCGCTACAATATCCTGATTAAAACCGGAAAACCATGCGTCTTTTTGATCATTTGTTGTGCCCGTTTTCCCGGCCAGGTCATGGCGACCGAGGGTGCGGGCTCTTCGTCCAGTTCCTACTCGAATAACATCTTTGAGAATGGAGTTAATGATATAAGCAATACGCGCGTCCATAACTCGTACTGCTGGAGCTGAGTTCTGTAGGGTTTCCGCCTGAGTTTTTTGGTGAATAAGATTGTCTTCGTTCACTGGATACTGACTCTCCGGCTGGGGGGTGTCCTGCAGTGCGGTGGGCTTGGCAAGTTCGCC
>CBDUGR010000080.1:0-7988 GCA_965366515.1 uncultured Gammaproteobacteria bacterium
CGAATCCGGCAGCAACCGGGTGGAACAACAGGTTATTCAATGGCGTCATCATTTCCACCAAAACCCTGAACTATCAAATCGAGAATATAAAACAGCCAAACAGATAGCCCGCCACCTGAGAAAGATGGGGCTTGAAGTGCAAACCGGTATCGCTCACACCGGTGTTGTCGGCATTCTAAAAGGTGACAAACCCGGCCCAGTGGTGGCGCTAAGGGCAGACATTGATGCCTTACCCGTCGAAGAAAAAACCGGTCTACCCTATGCGTCCAAGGTGAAAACCACCTATGTTGGTCGGGAAGTGGGGGTGATGCATGCCTGCGGACACGATGCCCATATCGCCATCTTACTAGGTGTAGCGAGCGTTCTTTCAGAAATGAAGTCCACAATACCCGGAACCGTAAAATTCATCTTTCAACCGGCTGAAGAGGGCCCACCCGCGGGAGAGGAAGGTGGTGCCAAATTGATGATTAAGGAGGGTGTGCTCGACGGTCCAGTAAAACCCGAAGCCATTTTTGCCCTGCATGTCTGGCCAGATAGAGCCGGCGATATTACCTACCGTTCAGGCGGCGCCATGGCTGCCGCAGATGGTCTTGAAATCATCGTGCGCGGCAAACAAACACATGGGTCTTCACCCTGGGCCGGGGTCGACCCTATCATAGTTTCTGCGCAGATCATGAATGCGCTACAGCTGATCCCCAGTCGTCAACTGGACATCACTCGGGCCCCTTCTGTTATCACAATAGGCAGCATCCATGGCGGCATTCGAGGTAATATCATTCCGGATGAAGTCAAAATGACCGGCACTATACGGACTTTCGATAAAAGTATTCGCCAGGAGCTGCTGGAGCGCCTGAATAAAACCGCTATAGCCATTGCAGAAGCGGCTGGAGCCACTGCAGAAGTGATCATAACGCCCTACGCGCCAGTAACCTACAACCAGCCTGAACTCACCACAAGAATGCTACCCTCGTTACAAAAAGCGGTTGGAAAAGAGCACGTAAAACAGGGATCTCTGGTAATGGGGGCCGAAGATTTCTCTTACTTTCAAGAAAAAATACCCGGACTCTACCTGTTTTTGGGAGTACGAAAAGAGGGCGTTGACGCTGGTCAGGCGGCCAGCAACCACAGCCCCTATTTCTACGTAAATGACAGCGCCTTAAAAAATGGAGTGCGCACGCTGGCTACCTTGGCACTGGATTACCTACAAGCCAGATAACCCCTTGAATCAAACCGACCGGGGTATGTGGAGTGGCAAGTAAAGGGACAAGTCGTAAGGAAGGTAGAGGGGTAAATAGCAGGTATTAGTCAAACAACCCGGCCACGACCTCCGCTGCCTGCTCTCTTATTTGCGGCCAGGCCAGCAGTGTATCTGCATAGCGTCTGCCCAGATTACAGAGATATTCTATTTTTTGCTTATTGGTAGTCCCGGCTGCCGGCCCAAAATCAGGCAATTGATTTTCTTGTTCCTGAATTGCCCGGTAGTTTTCCTCCAATCCCTTCTGCAAATAATCTTTCCAGCACTGGTTATCAATATCGGTTTCCTTTAACAACTCCTCCAGCTTAAACAAAAGGGCCACCCTTTGCTCCGTAAGCAGGTTAAGTTGAAGCTGCTGCAGGTCCTCCGTACTGCAATCACAAAGTTCATACAGTTTGCTTGCCAGGGAATTCAGACGAACGGAGGTTGATGTAGCTGAAACATCTTTTTTCCAGTTCTGAATGCACATCGCTATCAGTGCGCTACCGCTTTGGACCTTCAAGCTGCCGCCATTTATATATCCTTTACGCTCAGGCATAGGTAGATGGGGCACCGCCCAGGGATAATCGAGTGCCACAGATGAAGGATACAGAAAATCAACCATACAGCCGAAAACAAGATCTTCACCTCGAAAAATGGGAAAGTAAGGTGGTAAACACTCCCGGTTATCCATCCCGGTCATGGGTGACATATTAAAATTATTTGCGAAATACGCCTTACTTCTTCCCAACCAGAGATGCCTTAATTCAAAGGCGTCTTCCAGTTTGCCGTCGATACTCAGTAGCCGCGTCCGGCAATCCTTACTAAGAGAAGGCAACCAGTTTATGACGCTAGCCCCCGGATCACCCAAGGTACCACAGGCGGTCATAATCACCTTGGAATCTGCACGAATGTCCTTGAGATAGTCCACTGATGCGCCTTGAATATCTTCAGGATTAATCGCATCAACACCCAGATTCGCCAGTGCCTGACTAAAATCCAGCCCCAGACATCGACAAAATTCAGCTAAAGGGTCTGTGCTTAAAGGCTCGGCGCTCTCTAAGCTCTCGGCTCTGGTTGAAAAAAAGTCAGCTTCTCTAATTCGTTCTGAAACCTCCACACCTTCCTGGAACTGAGCAGGCCGATAGAACTTGCAGATCACATCATCATCGATTAGAACACTACGCTGACCTATCGAAAGTAGTACGCCAAAGTTACGCGCACGACCACATGAGTGCGCAGCGGACCAAAGCTCATAATCTAATAGGAATCTAAGTTCCTGCTCATGTTGCGGCAACCTGTCAATCAGTTGCGTGAGTATCTTGTCTTGTTCAGCACGGCCAACATAAATCAATCGAAACCCTGCTTTGGCTTGGAAAGCTGAGACAATGGCCTGATTTAATTCGATGTTGCCAGGGTCTCTGGAATCATCGACAAGATAACAGCGCTGAATGCTAGAAGGATCCGTATTTTCAACGATTGATTGAATTAGTCGCTCCGCCAATTCTGGCCGATCACAGGTAGTAATCCAGACGACGGGTAAATCCTGCAGTTCAACTCCCGTCGACGCTACCGGCAGGGTTTTGCAGATTTGCTTTGCCGAAAGCATAAGTCCAGCATCAGCTGTTGATTTAATGACTGCAGTAATTTCTGCAGCCTTGCCCTGAAGCTCGGGCATACGCGCCAGCAGATAGTCAGCATGGCCTTCAATGGTACGAAAATCGCGACAATGATCCATCGCAATATATACATCGCGACTCAGGGCTGTCTGCTTCCCGTTATATTTATTACAAACCAAAACCGAATTATTTGGCAAATAATGATGTTCACTGGCTGCGAAAGCAATCAGGTCCGGCCTGTTTTCAGCAACGGGCTTTTGCTCCATATCGGATAAGCTGAAGGAGTAGTTTATATTAAGATCTTTATCCAATTTACAATTTCCATTTTAAAACCAATTTTGAATCATATCTTGAACACCAGGATATGTGAACCAACGTCCAATAAATATCGATATCAAGCAATGAAGGACTGTCAGATAGTTTTACACTAGCGCCGCATCTCACAAATAAAATACACCTAACCTATTGATTTAATTGATAAGGCGCGTTTTTTGCATATATTTTATCAGGATGTAAAATAATTGTAATCGAGGTGGGAAATTGGCCAACAGCGAATTTACGATGGGTGCCGGTGCGCGACACCCAAGATTGCGCGAAGGTGAGAAAAAATCACCTCCCTTTCGCTCGAAACGATTCTTTCAAATGAACGGAGGCTGGTATATTGCTCTCAGAGGCGGTGCGATCAAAGGCCCTTATACCAGCCAGTTGCACGCTGAGGAAATGATGAAGAGTGTTCTGTCAATGCGCGTATCCCAAAACTGGGATACGCATAGCCTCTAGCGCCTGTGCAGCAGGATCCTGGCTCTCTTTAAGACTGTGTGGCCCGCAGCATCCAGGCGGTTTTCTCATGAACTCTCATTCGATCAGAGACCAGTGCGGCAGTAGATTCGTCATCAGCCTGCTGCGCTCTCACCAATACTTCTCGACAGGTCCTCACAACCTGCTCGTGTCCCTGTGTCAACAAGCCGACCATTTCTACCGCTGCAGGAACCCCCTCCACTTCTTTGATAGAACTTAACTCAAAAAAAGCCTTGTAGGTCCCGGGAGCAACCACGTCAAGCGTGCGTATCCTTTCCGCTATCTCATCCACAGCAAGTGCCAGTTCCAGGTAATGTTCCTCAAACATCAGGTGTAGTTCGCGAAACTGTGGTCCAGTCACATTCCAATGAAAATTATGTGTCTGCAAATAAAGAGTGTAAGAATCCGCGAGTAGTCGCTTTAATCCGGCAGCAATTTCAGTTCTATCCTGTTCATTTATGCCAATATCAATCTTGTGCATCATTTGATACTCCGTTGTTAATTGATTACATCTCTATATTGCCAAGATCCAATCAATAGTTATATTTAATTTAATCTATACATATGATTTGTTTTATTTATCAATAACAACTCACTGATGGTATTCACTTTGCGTTCTTTCTATACTAACCAATCAGCCACCACACCCCTCGCGCTGAGCCGAACCCACTCAGAATAGGCCGCCAAATGACAGGTAACGACATAAAAGCCAGAGTTCTAGACGCCAACCTTCAATTTTATCAGGCGCTCTCACACGCAGACTTGGACTCAATGATTAGCCTTTGGTTGCATAACGACGATGCACAATGTATCCACCCAGGCTGGAACCGGCTACAGGGCTGGATCAATATTGAAAAGAGCTGGAGAATGATATTTGAGAATTCCAATAAAGTGCCAGTCATTCCTGGCAATCTTCGTGTCAGCTGGTGCGAGCAAATGGCCTGGGTAAATTGCATCGAAAATATCGCGGCACCGGAAACCAATCCCCATGCCATTAAAACGATCTGCACCAATGTATACCAAAAAAATGACGACGTTTGGAAGATGGTGATTCACCACTCATCCTTTGCTGAAGTTATGCCCGGGCCGATCGAAGGCGGATTTCCTCCGCTGCATTAGTCGAGTTAGTGCACTACACCGCCTTTGTCCAAGCTTAGGGTAACGAAAAATCGTCAGCTACCTATAGGGATAATACAATTTGGATCTCTCTTTTTTCTTGCTGGCCATACCGGTGGTTTTACTCACCGGAATATCAAAAGGGGGATTTGCCGGAGGTCTGGGTACTCTAGCCGTACCACTGCTCGCTCTAATGATTGATCCCAGACAAGCCGCAGCAATCATGCTTCCTATTCTATGCCTGATGGATCTATTCGGCGCCTGGGCATATCGTCATCAATGGGATGCAACCAACCTCAAGTTATTATTACCCGGTGCGATATTTGGAATTGTTTGCGGTGCGCTGACTTTTCACCTGATGAATGCGGATTTCATTAGAATAATGGTGGGTGCGCTTTCTATCTACTTTGTAGCGCACTATTGGTATTCAATGCGCGCACATCAGAATACAGGCAAAACTTTACCGAACAGAATGAAGGGCGGGTTTTGGGGAGCTGTGAGTGGATTTTCCAGTTTTATCGCCCACGCCGGTGGGCCACCACTTTCCATCTATCTGTTCCCACAAAAAATGGATAAAACTTTACTGGTCGGCACCTCAGTGATGTTTTTTATCAGCGTCAACTATCTTAAGCTGATTCCTTATGCCTGGCTCGGCCAACTAAATCTGACCAATCTGGGCGTCTCCCTGTTGCTACTCCCACTTGCGCCCATCGGCGTGAAGCTGGGCATCTGGATGCACACCCGGATCCATAAAAATACATTTTACTTAATATGTTACGGATTATTATTGATCGCGGGAATAAAACTGTTGGTTGAGGGCCTAGCTGCGATAATCGCTCGATAGACCCTGCAAACTATATCAAGAGTTCGAATCAGAACTAATTAACGCTCGACCGCCAGCGCCACGCCCATACCGCCACCAATACAGAGAGTCGCAAGACCCTTATGCGCATCACGCTTAATCATTTCATGAATCAAAGTGACCAGCACACGGCAGCCTGAAGCACCAATCGGATGCCCTAAAGCAATAGCACCACCGTTAACGTTAACCTTGTCGGTATCCCAGCCCATCTCGCTGTTTACTGCGATAGCCTGCACAGCAAATGCTTCGTTTGCTTCAATCAGGTCCAGGTCGCTCACTTCCCAACCTGCCTTTTTTAAGCAGGCTTTACTGGCCGGAATCGGCCCGGTACCCATGACTTCCGGATTAACACCGCCATTGGCATAAGCCTTAATCCTGGCTAACGGGGTCAAGCCCAGCTGAGCCGCCTTCTCTTCACTCATCAGAATGACTGCAGCTGCACCATCGTTGATACCTGAAGCGTTACCCGCAGTCACTGTGCCGTCTTTTTTAAATGCTGGACGCAACTTACCCAAAGACTCAGCGGTTGTACCGTGCTTAGGATATTCATCGCGGTCAAAAATAACCGGCTCTTTCTTACGCTTCGGGATACTAACCGGAATAATTTCTTCGGCGAACCTGTTGCTATTCTGAGCAGCCTCCGCTTTTTGCTGGGATAGTGCAGAAAACTGATCCTGCTGATTTCGGGAAATATCAAACCGCTCTTGAATATTCTCTGCTGTCACTCCCATATGGTAATCGTTGAAAGCATCCCAAAGCCCATCCTTGACCATCGTGTCAACCAGCTCCCAGTTACCCATGCGCTGACCATTGCGCGAGTTAGGTAGCATATGCGCAGACTGACTCATATTTTCCTGGCCACCGGCTATAATGACATCCGCATCACCCAAGGCGATTGCCTGAGCACCAAGATGTACCGCTTTCAAGCCAGAACCACAAACCTTATTAATCGTCATGGCTGGTGTAGTGGCAGGCAATCCCGCATTAATCGCTGACTGACGCGCTGGGTTCTGACCGCAACCGGCCATCAACACCTGCCCCATCAGCACCTCATCAACTTCCGCAGGGTCTACGCCGGTCTGCTCAAGCAGCCCTTTGATGACTGCGCTACCCAGCTGATCCGCGCTTAAAGACGCCAACGTGCCATTAAAACTACCGATGGCGGTGCGACCCGCGCCGACGATTACGACATTATGCATAAAGCTCTACCCTATTTTATTTTGTATGTATTCATTAACAATTTTTGCAGTGCATAATTTACACTGAAATACCTATTCGGCGCAAATCTGACAAAAAATTAATGAACTCAGATCAAAAAAACACGCAGTTTCAAGGAATAAGCTACCTATTTAAACGGTTATCAATTAGGTCCTGAACCACCGAAGGATCAGCCAGTGTAGAGGTGTCCCCCAATTGCTGATACTCATTGGCCACTATCTTTCGCAGGATCCGCCTCATAATCTTACCAGAGCGGGTTTTTGGTAACCCCGGCGCCCATTGAATATAATCCGGTGAGGCTATCGGACCAATTTCCTTGCGTACCCACTGTTTGAGTTCATTTGCCAACTCATCGCTGGATGTTTCACCATGATTCAGGGTGACATAGACATAGATAGCTTGCCCCTTAATAGCATGTTCACAGCCGACTACAGCAGCCTCCGAAACTTTATCATGCAGTACCATCGCACTTTCAATTTCGGCTGTCCCCAAACGGTGTCCTGAGACATTCAACACATCATCAACACGCCCGGTAATCCAGTAATCGCCATCCTGATCACGCCTTGCGCCATCACCTGAAAAATATTTGCCTGGGAAATCGGAAAAATAGGTTTTTTCAAATCTATCGTGATCACCATAAACCGAACGACTCTGTCCCGGCCAGCTGTCCAGCACCACAAGATTTCCTTCAGCAGGCCCTTCCAACAAATGACCATCCGCATCTACCAGCGCTGGCTGCACGCCAAAGAAGGGCTTGGTAGCCGAGCCAGGTTTTAAATCTGTCGCTCCCGGCAATGGAGAAAGCATTATGCCCCCCGTTTCAGTTTGCCACCAGGTATCAACGATAGGGCAATTACCGTTCCCGATCGTTTCATAATACCATTCCCAGGCAGCCGGATTGATTGGCTCCCCCACCGACCCAAGTATCTTCAGGCTGTTACGGTGAGTATCCTGTGCCGCCAGATCCCCATCCGCCATCAACGCTCGTATCGCCGTTGGTGCGGTATACAGAATATTAACCTGATGTTTGTCCACCACCTGGCTCATACGGTTCACGCCCGGATAGTTCGGCACACCCTCGAACATCAGCGTGGTCGCACCATTCGCCAGTGGCCCGTAGACGATGTAGCTGTGGCCGGTG
>CBDUGR010000081.1:0-7986 GCA_965366515.1 uncultured Gammaproteobacteria bacterium
AAGAATAAGGCCTGGTTGGTTTCGGTTGCGGCAAAAGTAAAACAGCGGGCTAGCCGCTATGGTGCCCAATATCGAAAATGTAAAAAGGAACTTGAGGCAGGTTGGTTCAGGCGCTTAATCTCATGAGCACACTTTAACTTGAAAATTCCCTATCAGGCGGTGGAACCCGAAACGCTCACACGCATGATTGAAGAGCTTGTCACAAGGGCGGGTACAGATTATGGAGAGTTTGAGTTAACCCTTGAACAAAAAGTTGCTCAGGTAATACTTAGGCTAAAGGCCGGTGAAGCTGAAATACACTATGACGAGCAGCAGGAAACCTGCGAAATAATAGTTATCGGGCCGACCTGATATGCCCCGCAGTTAGTCTTAGCGTATGCGCTGAGAACAATTAACATCATCTCTTATTACGCATTAAATCACGAATAATAAAACGGCCGGGATGCAGCGCATGTGTCAGATTTGTAGCGAGTGGAAACACTGATTGGCTTATATAAGCAGCAAGCAGCTCGCCTGCCAACGGGCAAGAGGTAAGTCCTTTCGATCCGTGCCCGGCTGTGATGTAGAGGCCTGGTAGATAGCGAGCAGGCAGTGCAAGCTTTTGACTAGCATCCTTTCTCAGTGGCGCGTAATCTTGCATAAATGCAGCATAGTCGGGAACCGGGCCGACCAAAGGAAGATAGTCAGGCGAAGCACAACGAAAACCAACACGTCCAGAAAGTTTTTCTATGTCCAGCTGTTCGAACGCCAGTTTTTTTGCCAGTTCAGGTGCCAGACCAGTGATTTCATCAAGGTTGGTACGGTGATCCTTTGGGCGACATTCATTATCATAACAACGCAAATTAAAGGTTGCTCCAATATGATGATTGTCGTCGATGACCGGTCCAATATAACCCTTGCCGCAAAGTACTGTTTTTAGAGGTATCTGTTTCTTCCCTGGAACCTCTGTAGTTTGACCACGAATAGCCTTGAGCGGAAGGAATTTCGTTTGCTCAAACCTTAACGCATCGTGCGCATTCGCGATAATCACTACCTCAGATTCAGCAATCACATTGTCCTTCTGGTCAACCAGCTTCCAGATCTCCTGTGCCCGTTCAATTCTTGCAATACCACTACCGCAGCAAACAGTTACATTAGGATGTGCGGCATGCGCCTGGCACAGCGCCGCAGGCGTCACCCAGGCACCTTCCGGGTAGAAGAGACCGCCCTCATCTAATCCGACACCCGCTATTGCGCTCGCTTGCTGCGGGCTGACAGGATAAACCAGCGTTTCAGGCTGTGGGTTATGCGCAACAAATCGAGACTGTCGCTCAGTCTCCTGGGAGTTGTAGGCTAGTTGCAGGACACCACATTTTTGCCAATAAATCTTTTCCTGATCAGTACCGAGTAGCTGTGGTAACTGCTGTGAAGTATAAAGATAGCCCGCCTGATAAAAGTCTGATTGAATACTGCGTTCAGAGGATAGTTTGCAGTAAAGGATACCCTGTCGATTGCCGGAGGCGCCATCTGCAATTTTATCACTTTGTTCTAGCAGAGTAACTTGCCAACCTCTGGATGCCAGACTGTGGGCGGCGGACGTGCCGGCCATACCTGCGCCTATGACTACCGCTGTCCGCGTCTTCCCAGTTTGTTTGGGAAGATTAAACCACGGAGCGCTAGCTGAATAATCGCTGAGTTGTTGGCTGGGTTCGATCAGATCACCCCTGAGCATATGCCGCTTATTGGCAAAACCTTTAACACGCTCGACTTTGAAGCCAGCTTTTTTCATGCCTTCACGCACCTGCGCCGCCGCAGTAAATGTGCTAAAACTTGCGCCAGCTGCGCTTAAACGGCTAATCTCGTTAAATAAAGGGGGTGACCACATAGGCTGGTTTTTAGCCGGTGCAAATCCATCCAGAAACCAGGCATCTATTTTACCCTGAAAGTTCGAGTAGCCATTCAGTGCGTCACCCAGGAACAGTGTTAAATCTACCCTTTGCTGAAGAAAGCGGATCCTGTGCCAGCCTGGAGTCAATATCGGATATTGCGCAATCAACAGATCGGCATATTCACTGAGTTCAGGCCAAAAACCCAATGCCTTGCTCAGGTCATCCCTGGTCAGAGGATACTTTTCTACGCTAACGAAATTGAGATGACAATTTGGCGCTACCTGATCCCTTAACTGCCAGGCACAGAGGAAATTCAGACCGCTGCCAAATCCAGTTTCTCCGATTGTAAAATCGCCTGATTCATGGTCTAGTGTTTTTAACCTGTGACCCAGCAGGTTGTGCTCAAGAAATACATACTCTGTTTCCTGTATGCCATTTTCCCGTGAAAAATAGATATCACTAAACTGTCTGGAAAATGGGGTTCCCTCATCAGTCCAGGTCAGATTTGCAGTCGACAATCGCTCAGAGTCTGAATCAGTCACTGTTTTTATCTTTGAATTCGCAGAGATCTTCAATAATACAGGCACCACAACGCGGTTTTCGCGCAATGCAGATATAGCGACCATGCAATATCAACCAATGATGTGCATCCTGTAAAAAATCCCTGGGAATATGGCGTAGCAGTTTTTGTTCAACTTCAACTACATTTTTTCCTGGCGCAATTCGGGTTCGATTAGCGACTCTATAGATATGAGTATCGACCGCCATAGTCGGTTGGCCAAAAGCGGTATTGAGTACGACATTTGCTGTTTTTCTCCCAACACCTGGGAGGGCTTGCAGCTCTTCGCGCGTTTTCGGTACTTCAGAGTGATGTCGATCGATTAGTATCCGGCAGGTTTTGATAATGTTTTCTGCCTTACTGTTAAATAGACCAATGGTTTTAATATACAGCTTGAGCCCCTCAACACCCAGGTCATAAATCTGTTGGGGCGAGTTGGCAACCGGAAAGAGCTTATCGGTTGCTTTGTTGACGCTGACGTCTGTTGCCTGAGCTGACAATATCACCGCAATCAACAGTTCAAACGAAGATTGATACCTTAATTCTGTCGTAGGATTAGGGTTGTGCTCTCTCAAGCGGGTAAAAATTTCTAAGCGTTTTTGCGCATTCATACGCCTATAAACTTACCTTACTTGATCTCACCAGTAACCCTCACGCGCCGACTGGTCAGCCCAAGGCTGGCTTTCTCGGCATCGTGACGTTCCTTTATTTTTCCATCTATAAGACTTTTGAGGGCAATCAAAAAACCCATTCCAATAAAGGCCCCTGGGGGCAAGATGGCGAACAAAAATCCCTTATAGTCCTCTATAAGCGTTATTTTCCAATGTTCAGCGACAGGACCTAGTAGCAGGTTCATATCGGAAAAAAGAGTGCCTTGCCCTATAACCTCGCGCATACCGCCCAAAACCAAAAGCACAGCAGTAAATCCAATACCCATCGTTAAACCGTCTAATATGGAGGGGATAATTGAATTATTGCGGGCAAAAGCCTCCGCTCTACCTAATATGGCGCAATTGGTGACAATGAGAGGAATAAAAATGCCCAATGAAAGATAGAGATCATAGGTGAACGCCTGACTTAGCAGCTCTACACAGGTAACCAGCGACGCTATAATCATGACAAAAGCGGGCAGGCGAACCGTATCCGGCACATAATTTCGAATCATGGATACGGCAAGATTCGAACCCACCAGCACCAGCGTAGTGGCGGCCCCCAAACCAAGACCATTTACCACAGTGCCGGTTACTGCTAACAGGGGGCAGAGCCCCAAAAGCTGTACTAATGCGGGATTGTTGTGCCACAACCCGTCGTTAATTATTTCCTGATACCCTTTGCTAGCCATACTCAGTTCCTGCTAATGGTTTGCCGTTTCCACGTCCCCGGATTTAATCGGATCCGCAAGCAAATATTCGCTATTGGCCTCAAAATACTGGACTGCTTGAAGCACTGATTTTACTACAGCACGCGGAGTAATGGTCGCGCCCGTCAGCTGATCAAACTCTCCGCCGTCTTTCTTTACAGCCCAGGCAGACTGATCTGGATCACTGTAGGATTTCCCCTCAAATTGTCTTATCCAGTTGGATTTTTTAATCTCGATTTTATCACCCAGCCCTGGGGTTTCCTGGTGATTTAAAACCCTTACTCCAGCTATCGTACCGTCGGCCAGTATGCCAACAATACTTCTTATTTTCCCAGTGTAGCCATCGGCTGCAATCGCGGGCAATATTACAGCGATGGCTTTGCCGTTCATTCTAGCGACATAGGCATCCTGAACCCCTTCGTCTGAAACCAGGGCCGGATCGTCGATTGCAACGAGATCTGTTAACAAATCATTGTCGTGCATTTCTGGTGCAATGACTTCATGCAGCGCCTTATATTTAGCCGCTTTTATATTTTCACCAATGCGATCTTTGGTTTCCAGCTGCGTTAGCGCAATTAGTCCCGCAGTAATTACAGCAAAGATACTCAACCCTACGGTATTTTGGCGAATGGATTGTCCTAGCATATTGCTGTTCTCAAAGTTGCTTACTTGTGAATTTTGTGGCCATAGGTTCGTGGCTGACTATAAATATCAATAAAGGGGGCTGCAAAATTCATCAACAAGACCGAAAAAGCTACTGCGTCAGGATAATTGCCCCAGGTTCTAATCATAAAAATCAACAGCCCAATCAGACTCCCGTAAATGAGTTTTCCTTTTACACTAGTCGCGGATGTCACAGGGTCCGTGATTATAAAAAAAGCGGCCAGCATCGTCGCGCCACCCAATAAGTGAAGTTGTGGAGAAGCAAAACTATTTGGCTCGTAGAGCCAGAAAGCCGAAGAGATAAATGCCAATGTGAGCAGCATGCTTATTGGTGCATGCCAGGTAAATACTTTGCGATAGAGCAGGTAAGCGCCTCCGATCAGATAGCCTAGACTGACAAATTGCCAAGCCATCCAGGATTTAGCGCTTAATACCGCTTCCGCTGCCCATACTTGTTCCGCAGTCAAGTCACCTTTGTGCTTAAAGGCATCGAGTGGCGTTGCCATTGTCATGGCATCAAAGGTTGTTGTTGAATGAAAGGAAAAAATGACTTTTAGAGTGTCCAACAAGGGAACAATTTCTCCGCTAGCTGATGCCAGGCTGCGAGGTGCTATCCAGGAGGTCATTTCGACAGGGAAAGCGATCAGCACCAGCGCATATCCAATCATTGCCGGATTGAAGAGATTGTTACCCAATCCGCCATACAGATGTTTAGCGATGATAATCGCAAAACTGACGGCGATCAGGGTTAACCACCATGGCGCCAATGGAGGCAAAGCGAGACCCAGCAAGATGCCAGTAACTACAGCGCTGTAGTCGCGTAAATAAAAGCCTAACGAACGACCACGCATCTTGAGTATCAGCGCTTCGCTGGCGACTGCGATAGTAGTTGCCCAAACCACATTAATCAGGTTTCCCCAGCCAAAAAAGTAGGTCAGCGCTGTGAGTCCAGGTAAGGTAGCCAAAATCACCAGCAGCATGACATCACCGGTACCGCCGGTACGAGTTAAATGTGGTGAGCTAACGGTCAGTAAATTCATGTACGGTTACTCTTCCTCTCGGGCGGCAGGGCCATTGCTAACTTCAGGGACGGGTTTGCCGGCTTTATCTTTTTTTGATTTGACGCGTTCCAGTGCTGCTTGAATAACCGCGGCCTTATCTTCGCTATTACTCTCTGACTCTGAATTATGTTGAGGTATTGTGGCTTTCTGTTGCTTTAATTTGGCGGCCTTTGAGCGCTCTCTTCTTTTTGCTTCCTTTTGTGCTGCCTCCTCAGCAAGTCGATGTTGGCGAGCCTCAAAACGCTGTTTTGCATGCTCGGATTTTGTATGATCATGTTCCTGAGCACGAATCTCTCCTTTGGCAAAACGATAATACTGAACCAGTGGAATATGGCTGGGACATACGTAGGTACAAGCGCCGCACTCGATGCAATCGAGTAGATTGTGGTTTAGTGCTTTATCAAAATCTTTTGTTTTACTGTACCAATAAAGCTGCTGCGGCAATAAACTCGCTGGGCAAGCTTCAGCACACATTCCACAGCGTATGCATGCCTGTTGAGGTGCCGGGTTGGGCAATTCTTCCGCGGTACTGGCCAGTACACAATTGGTTGACTTGATAATGGGGGCATCCAAATCATTGATCGCAACCCCCATCATTGGGCCGCCAATAATCAAGCGATTTAATTTGATTTGTTGCAATCCGCAGTGATTGAGTAAGCTACGAATTGGTGTGCCGATAAGCACCTCTAAATTTTTAGGGTGCTCAAGTGCTCTTCCAGTTAAGGTGGTGATTCTGGATATGAGTGGTTCTCCTAAAGCAACTGCCTTGTATACCGCTGCAGCTGTTCCCATATTCTGGCAAACAATGCCGACATCTGCTGGAATCCCCCCGTTAGGGACCTCCTTACCTGTTAGGATTTGGATAAGCTGTTTTTCACCGCCTGAAGGGTATTTAGTCGGTATTCGTACCACACTGATTTCATGTTCCAGATGCAGTTGCCTAACGGTTTGCTCCAAAGTCTCGGCAGCTTCGGGTTTGTTATCTTCTATGCCGATTAGACATTCAACCGGGAGACACCCTACAGGTTTAAGCATGTGGGCAATAATCTGAATACCTTTGATTACTTGTTCAGAACGTTCCCGCATCAACATATCATCAGCTGTTATGTATGGCTCGCACTCTGCTGCATTGATAATGAGTGTGACAATCGTATTCTCGGTGCTGGGGTTAAGTTTGACCGAAGTAGGGAAACCCGCGCCACCAAGCCCTGCAATGCCAGCCTCTCTGATGCGCTTGAGTAATTCAGAAACATCAACCTTCTCATAATCAAGTGGTCGTAAGCGCTCCCCCCACTCATCCTTGTGGTCCGGTTCAATTATGATACAGCTGCCCGAAAGACCTGATGGATGCGGGATGGATGCTTTTTGGATGGCTGCAATAACCCCTGAGGTAGGCGCATGTAGAGCGGCGCTGACATAGCCTTCAGCAGCGGCAATAAGCTGTCCTTTGAAAACATGATCCCCTTCGGATACCAGCGCTTTGGATTGCTGGCCGACATGCTGTTGCAACGGAAGTATCAACTTTTCGGGTATCGGGGCAATTTCAATGGCCACCCGGGTGGAAAGATCTTTATTTTCCGGTGGGTGTATGCCTCCGTGAAAATCACATATTCTGCGGTTCATGCAGCATTTTCCCTATCGTCTTCCCCTGTATTTTTATCGCTAGTGATCAGCTCTTTTCTGTTCAGTTCGACCTCAGTTTCGGGATGTTGCCAATACCAGGTTTTTGCAGATTCCCTCAAGGGCACCATTTCAATACAGTCCACAGGGCAGGGGTCTACGCACAGATCGCAGCCTGTACATTCATCGATAATAATTGTGTGCATAAGCTTGGCGGCACCCAAAATAGCGTCGACCGGACATGCCTGGATACACTTTGTACAGCCAATACATTCCGCTTCCCTAATATAAGCGACGGTTTTTCCTTCCTCTATGCCTTGCTCTGCATCCAGGGGTATAACCTCCCTGCCAAGGAGGTCAGCCAGTTCATGGATAGTCGATTCCCCGCCTGGTGGACATTTGTTAATGGCATCGCCGTTGGCTATTGCCTCTGCATAAGGACGGCAGCCTGGGTAACCGCACTGGCCACATTGTGTTTGAGGAAGAATATTATCAATTTGGTCAACGATGGGGTCTTCTTCGACTTTGAACCGGATTGCGGCGAAACCCAAAACGGCGCCAAACACCATCGCTAAAAGAAGTAATACCAATATGGCACTGACGATGCTCATGCAAATGAAACCACTTGATTGCAGGTGTTCACTAGTTAGCCACCAACCCTGTAAAACCCATAAACGCCAGGGACATCAAGCCCGCTGTTATCATTCCTATGGCCGGACCCTTAAATGGTTTAGGAACATCAGCAATGTCCAACTCTTCTCTAATTCCCGCCATAATCGTTATTGCTAAAGTAAAACCAGCACCGGCACCAACCCCGTAAAATATTCCCTCAATAAAGGAGTATTCCTTCAAAAC
>CBDUGR010000082.1:0-7905 GCA_965366515.1 uncultured Gammaproteobacteria bacterium
GAGGGCCGATAAGGACTGGGCAAAAGCGGATCAGGTGCGCGATCAACTGCAGGCAGAAGGTATTGTTTTGGACGATGGAAGGGGTGGGACGACATGGCGTCGAAGTGCAGAGTAAATAGATTCAATCAGGGCTTTTTCCGGCAAAGCACTCGAGAGGTATAATTATTCACTTCAGAATGGTTGACGGGGATGTTATAGCTGAGTAATATGCCGTCCTCCAAGCTGAGACGACTAATGTTGCAGTTGTGTATCGGGGTATAGCGCAGTCTGGTAGCGCGCCTGCTTTGGGAGCAGGATGTCGGGAGTTCGAATCTCTCTACCCCGACCAATATCGAGCACCCTGTGGGCGGTTTGTGCCCTGTCGCTGTGATGCGCCCGTAGCTCAATCGGATAGAGCATCGGCCTTCTAAGCCGAGGGTTGCAGGTTCGATTCCTGCCGGGCGCGCCATATTTAAGGTTTGTACCATAGTGTGGGCTCGCAAGAAAATAGGCCCGGGTTGGTGGTCAAATAGAAGATTAATGGTGAGTGTAGCTCAGTTGGTAGAGCTCCGGATTGTGATTCCGGCGGTCGTGGGTTCGAGCCCCATCACTCACCCCATCTTAATGCCTTTGTCACCATTCCAGTTAAAAAACAGGAAGTCGTATCGATAGTTGGAAGACCCGGCTACCCGTCAAATAGAGTGGATTAATTAAGCGGATGTGGTGAAATTGGTATACACGCTAGATTTAGGTTCTAGTGCCGAGAGGCGTGAGAGTTCGAGTCTCTCCATCCGCACCATTTTTTCGAATCAGATTCAAAATTATTCGTAGAGGAATGTCATGCAAGTTTCAGTGGAATCCGTAACCAATATTGAACGTCGAATTACTGTCGGCGTTCCCTTCGAGCGTATTGACACTGAGGTTGATAAACGCCTGAAAAAGGCGGCGCTAAATGCACGTATCGATGGTTTTAGACCTGGGAAAGTACCATTTAAGGTGATTAAGCAGCGTTATGGCGCTGGAGTTAGGCAGGAAGTGGTCGGCGAAATAGTGCAGGAGTCTTTCTATGATGCGGTCAGCCAGGAAAATCTGCGCCCCGCAGGCTTTCCGCAAATTGAACCGAAGGTCATGGAAGAAGGTAAGGATCTTGAATATGTGGCTACCTTCGAGATATATCCTGAAGTGACGCTGGGTGATTTAAGCGGAATTGAAATCAAGAAGCCAGTAGCAACCATTGCCGATGAAGATATTGATAAAATGGTTGAGCAGTTACGTCAGCAACGTACAACCATGGAGCCTACTGAAAGAGCCGCCCAGGAGCACGATCAGGTGATGATCGACTTTAAAGGTGAGATGGACGGAGAGGCCTTTGCTGGTGGTTCAGCCGAAAATACCCCCTTGGTTCTGGGTTCTGGGCAGATGATTCCTGGCTTTGAAGACGGAATTGCCGGGATGAGCGCTGGTGAAGAAAAAGTGCTGAACCTGAGCTTTCCTGAGGAGTACCACGCAGCGGATCTGGCTGGAAAAGCGGTAGAGTTCAGCGTTAAGGTCAACCAGGTTAATGAGCCGGTCGTACCGGAGCTGACGGAGGAATTCTTTGCGCTGTTTGGTGTGACCGAGGGTGGCGAAGAGAAATTCCGCGAAGAAGTTCGAGCTAACATGGAGCGCGAACTGAAAAATGCGGTTAAGAATAAAATAAAGAGTCAGGTAATTGTTGGGCTGATTGGATCCCAGAAATTAGAGATTCCGAAGGCTTTGATCGATCAGGAAGTGGATCGTTTACGTCAGGAAATGGCGCAGCAGTACGGTGGTGGACAGCAGGGTTTCGACCCCTCAATGCTCCCTGCAGAGTTATTCAATGATCAGGCAACACAGCGCGTTTCAATGGGACTTCTGCTGACTCAGTTCGTTGAAGACAATAAAATTGAGCTGGATGAAAGTCGGGTTGAAACCATGATCGAAGAAATGGCTAATACTTATGAAAATCCAGAAGAGGTGGCCAACTATATTCGTAGTAATGATCAGCAAATCGCGCAGCTGCGCTCGGTTGTTCTTGAAGAACAGGCGATCGAGAAGATGCTGGAAAGCATGAATGTTATCGACGAGTCCAGCAGTTATGAGGATGCTGTGCGTCCGCCGGCCCCGGATGTTAAGCCTGCTGCGGTAGAAGAGTCTGATGAAGAAACGGCTGCAGAGGGGCAGTCCGACGCCGAAGACGGTGAAGCACAGTAAAAAAAATGACAAAATTTGGTTATTAAGTTGTGCGCAAGTGGAATCCTGTTCTAGTATTTAAAAAGAACTTTGATTAAATTAATGACATTTGCGCTGTGCGCTGGGCAATAAATGAATAAAGAACTAAATCCTAGTTATGCCGACATAGTGAGCCAGTTGGTACCGATCGTAGTAGAACAAACTGCGAGGGGAGAGCGCTCCTATGATATCTATTCCCGATTACTGAAAGAGCGAGTGATCTTCCTGGTAGGCCAAGTGGAAGATCATATGGCCAACCTGGTGGTTGCGCAAATGTTGTTTCTAGAATCTGAAAATCCGGATAAAGATATACATCTTTACATCAATTCTCCCGGTGGATCAGTTACAGCTGGAATGTCGATTTATGACACCATGCAGTTCATCAAGCCTGATATTAGCACCATGTGTATTGGGCAGGCTGCCAGTATGGGCGCGTTACTTTTGGCCGGTGGCGCAGCAGACAAGCGTTACTGTTTACCTAATTCTCGTATGATGATCCATCAGCCATTGGGTGGCTTTCAAGGGCAGGCAACTGACATTGAAATCCATACTAAGGAAATTCTCTCTATCCGTGATAAACTGAACAACATACTGTCAAAGCATACAGGGCAGCCTGTTGATATTATCGCGAAGGACACGGATCGTGATAATTTTATGGATGGAAAAACGGCTGTTGAATATGGTCTAATTGATAGCATCATGGAAAGCAGAACGCAGGAATAGTATTTCTAGTTCTGGATGGCCTGCCTTGAATAGCTAATCGCATTAGTGCTTCAATGGGCATGGCAGCAAAAATTAGTTCGGATATAGAGAGATAACGGGGTAGTAGAATGTCGGACGACAATATCATAGGTGGTGACGAAAACGGCAAACTGCTGTATTGCTCGTTTTGTGGTAAAAGCCAGCATGAGGTTCGCAAACTTATCGCGGGCCCTTCCGTTTTTATTTGTGATGAATGTGTTGATCTGTGTAATGACATTATTCGCGAAGAGATCGAAGAAGCAAACCCTGAAAATAGTGAAGAAAAACTGCCTTCTCCGAAGGAGATTAAGGTCAACCTGGACGCATACGTCATTGGCCAGGAAAGAGCCAAGGTGGTTCTTTCAGTTGCAGTTTACAATCATTACAAACGACTTAAGTCTGACGAAAGCAAAGATGAAATTGAGTTAGGCAAAAGTAATATTCTGCTTATCGGCCCTACCGGAAGTGGCAAAACACTACTGGCAGAAACGTTAGCACGTATGCTGAATGTCCCCTTCACTATTGCGGATGCAACTACCTTAACCGAAGCTGGTTATGTGGGTGAGGACGTTGAGAATATCATTCAGAAGTTGTTGCAGAAATGTGAATACGACGTCGAAAAGGCGCAGCGTGGGATCGTTTATATCGATGAAATAGATAAAATTTCTCGCAAATCGGACAACCCTTCCATTACCCGAGACGTTTCGGGCGAGGGAGTGCAGCAGGCATTACTGAAGTTAATTGAAGGAACGGTCGCGTCCGTGCCACCCCAGGGTGGACGTAAGCATCCACAGCAAGAGTTCTTGCAGGTTGACACCTCGAATATTCTCTTTATCTGTGGTGGAGCATTTGCTGGTCTGGACCAGATCATTAGGGATCGGTCCGAAAAAAGCAGTATCGGCTTCTCTGCGGTGGTTAAAAGTAAAGACGATCAGAAGTCAATTAGTGAAACGCTAGCGGAAATTGAACCGGAAGACCTTATTAAATACGGGTTGATACCAGAATTTGTGGGACGCTTGCCTGTTGTAGCAACGCTCAGGGAACTGGATGAAGAGGCGCTGGTTCAAATTCTCACTGAGCCAAAGAACTCTCTGACCAAGCAGTATCACAAACTGTTTGAAATGGAGGGGGTAGAAATAGATTTTCGAGAAGATGCGCTGCAAGCGGTCGCTAAAAAGGCGATGAATCGAAAGACGGGCGCCAGAGGACTGAGATCTATTCTGGAATCCGTGTTGTTAGACATCATGTATGAAATTCCTTCGCAACAGGGTGTTTCCAAAGTAGTTATCGACGACGCAGTGATCAACGAAGGTAACGATCCGTTGTTGATATACGAGAACAGCGAGCCTGATCGCGTCGCTTCCAAGGACTAACTTTCGTTTTACACAATGGACTATTGCCACTTGGCGATAGTCCACCTGTTCCAGGTACCGTCACGTTAGTTGATTTTTCAATAGAACCGGGACACAGGCTCTGGTTTTCCTTTTCCCATTCATCTTTTCCGCTTGTTCTTCATGATCCTCATGTAATTGGAATGAAGCCGTGCCACGTTCAAAAAAAGCTGAACTTGTCAGGATCAGAGCTGTATCAGACTCTCAAAATTAGTGTTTTTTGTTGCTGGGTTTAGCTTGTAATTTGTGTTTTGCATCCCCATCATAAGAGAAGACATTTTTGAAGCTGATAAACCAGGTTTTTATTCATGACAGCAGAAAATAGTACCGCTGATACAAAACATCAGAAATTGCCATTACTACCTCTTCGTGATGTTGTGGTTTTTCCCAGTATGGTGATCCCGCTTTTTGTGGGTCGAGACAAGTCCATTACTGCGTTAGAGGAGGCCATGGAGTCTGATAAACAGGTGATGCTTGTCGCTCAGAAAAGCGCATCAGAGGATGATCCGGGCGAGCAGGATATTTATAAAATTGGTACCGTTGGTAATATTCTTCAATTACTCAAATTGCCGGATGGCACAGTTAAAGTGCTGGTTGAGGGCGCCTATCGTGCTGAAATAAAAGAATTTATTGTCGAAGAAGAGAGTTTGAGTGCCGTGGTTGATGGCTGTTTTTGCGAAACCATTGGGGGCGCAGAAGAGCAGGTTTTGTCACGAGCTGTTCTGAGCCATTTTGAAAAGTATGCCAAGCAGAGCAAGAAGATCCCTACAGAAATACTATCTTCTATTGTCAGTATTCAGGAGCCTAGTCGATTAGCGGATACGATTGCCTCTCACTTGGGAATGTCGGTGGGCGACAAACAGAAAGTGCTGGAAATATTGTCTGAAAGGGAACGTTTAGAGCACATGATGGGGTTCATGGAGTCTGAAATGGATGTGCTGCAGGTGGAGAAACGCATTCGCGGCCGTGTTAAACAGCAGATGGAGAAAAGCCAGCGAGAGTACTACCTGAATGAGCAGATGAAGGCGATTCAGCAGGAGATGGGAGATCTTGAAAATGCGCCGAATGAGATGGTGGAGCTGGAGCAGCGCATTCAAAAATCCGGGATGTCCAAAGAGGCTGAAGTAAAGGCGGTTTCCGAGCTCAATAAATTGAAACTGATGTCACCTATGTCTGCTGAGGCGACGGTCGTGCGAAGTTTTATAGACTGGATTATCAGCATTCCCTGGAAGAAGCGCAGTAAAGTACGCCATGATTTGAACAAGGCCGAGGAAATACTTAATGCCGATCATTATGGTTTAGAAGAGGTGAAAGAAAGAATCCTCGAATACCTGGCGGTGCAAAAGCGGGTACGCAAGCTGAAAGGCCCGGTGCTTTGTCTGGTAGGGCCTCCTGGAGTGGGTAAAACCTCGCTGGGACAGTCAATTGCCAGGGCGACGAACCGAAAGTACATCCGGATGTCGCTAGGTGGTGTTCGTGATGAGGCGGAGATTAGAGGTCATAGACGTACCTATATAGGCTCGATGCCTGGAAAATTGATCCAGAAAATATCAAAGGTCGGAGTCAAAAACCCGCTATTTTTGTTTGATGAAGTGGATAAGATGGGTATGGACTTTCGGGGTGATCCGGCGTCTGCGATGCTGGAGGTGTTGGATCCGGAACAAAATAATACCTTTAATGATCACTATCTTGAGGTGGACTATGATTTATCTGAGGTAATGTTTGTCTGTACCTCGAATTCAATGAATATTCCAGCGCCATTGTTAGATCGTATGGAAATTATACGTATTCCAGGTTATACCGAAGACGAAAAACTCAACATTGCTAAACGCTACCTGGTACCCAAGCAATTCAAAAATTGCGGATTAAAAGAGGGTGAGCTAGAGATTTCAGATGCTGCGATTAGTGATTTAATTCGCTATTACACTCGCGAAGCCGGAGTGCGAGGTTTAGAACGTGAGATTGCAAAAATATGTCGTAAAGTGGTTAAACGTAGCGCCATGTCGAAATCCCAGGAAAAAACACGCGTAGAACCGCAAGATCTGGAAGATATTTCCGGAGTTAGAAAGCACAAATACGGTGTTGCGGAGGAGGAGAACCGGGTTGGGCAGGTCACAGGATTGGCTTGGACACAGGTGGGTGGAGAATTGCTCACTATTGAAGCAGCCGTTGTGGCCGGGAAGGGACGGGTAATCAAAACTGGTTCTTTGGGCGAGGTGATGCAGGAGTCAATTCAGGCGGCACTCACGGTTGTGAGGAACAGGGCAAAAACGCTGGGAATTGCTGAAGATTTTTATGAAAAAAATGATATGCATATTCACGTACCGGAGGGAGCGACACCTAAAGACGGGCCGAGTGCTGGCGTTGGTATGTGTACGGCGTTGGTTTCTGTATTGACTAACATTCCTGTTAAGTCGGAAGTCGCAATGACTGGTGAAATTACTCTACGTGGACAGGTCTTACCTATTGGCGGGTTAAAGGAAAAATTGCTTGCGGCACGTAGAGGCGGAATTAAAACGGTTATCATTCCGGAAGAAAATAAGAGGGATTTAAAAGAGATTCCCGACAACATCAAGGCCGACCTGGAGATATGTCCGGTGAGCTGGATTGATGAGGTATTGCAGATTGCGTTGCAGTATTTACCGGAAGCCTCAGAGGCGCTGGAAGCTGATATTAAGCCGCCATCTAAGAAAAAGAGCACAAAAAAGCAAATTAGCACACATTAATGCGGCTCCTTGCTTGACAGATATTTTGACGAGTTGGTATAAATGGTGCGGCAAAGTCGGGGCGCCAAAACAAGGATAGGCTTGCCATTGGCAAAAAAATAAACTTCTTTGCGGGAAAGCCTGCGTTGCAGGCCATAATGAATTATTAACCCACTACTTACTTAACAATATATAAAAGGGGAATAGAGTGAACAAGTCTGAACTTATCGATGCCATTGCTTCTTCTGCGGATCTTTCAAAGGCTTCGGCTGGCCGAGCACTGGATGCAGCAATTGAAGCAATTACGGGTGAATTAAAAAAGGGTGGTCAAGTTTCTTTAGTTGGTTTCGGCACTTATTCCGTTAAGCAACGCGCAGCGCGCACAGGTCGGAATCCACAAACAGGAGCAACTATTCAAATTAAAGCAGCGAATATTCCAAGCTTTAAAGCAGGTAAAGCATTAAAAGACGCCGTCAATTAAGATGCTACCTGTTAGCGATTGAAGGTGCAGGGAAGATAATCGACAATCGTAGCTTTGCAGGTAGGTTATTAGACTACTTGGTAAGTAAGAATAAATTATCGGTTATTTATGCAAGGATGATGCAGTGGCTTACGCCCACCTGATAAGAAATAATGATGCGCATCTATTGAATAGATGCGCATTTTTTATGATGGTAGAATTAGAAGATTTAAATGAGCGGCCCATAACAAACGCCGGGTTTTAAAGACATTGTCCGATCCCATTTGAGTAGCCTTAATGTCGATACAGAATATTAGAGATAAATCCCAAAGCATGCTGTCAAAAGTCATTGTCGGCTTTATTGCTGTTACTTTTGCGC
>CBDUGR010000083.1:0-7888 GCA_965366515.1 uncultured Gammaproteobacteria bacterium
ATACAGAAAGAGCGGCACTGAAACAAGTCACAAAGATAAACCCGATCATTCTTCCGCTATATTTACTCCCTATATACGGCTTTTTGATCTAAAGCGTTTTAGCTCGGATTTTTTCTCGCTAATAAACCATAGTTATAATGATCTGGATAGTACCGGCGCCTTGGGCAATGCAATCTCCTCCATCGAATACCGCGGCGTATGGAAACTCTGCACGGATTCGAACTTCAAGGGTGAGTGTATCGAGATCAAATCAAAGAATGTGGCGCGTATCAGCGACGTTGCGAAGGAACTGGGCGACAACTGGAATGATGCTATTTCGTCCGTAAAACTTCTAGGCTATATAGATACTGAAAGTGATTATTTAATCCGCGCGCGCTTTGGTGACACCAGAAAAATATGTGCCCATGTCACCGAGAAAAGTAATACTAGTTATACATTTCAATTAACGGATTTGGATAACCAATTACTAACCAACAGCGGTGGGCGAAAATCTGAATGCAAATTGAGCTTTACTGACTCTGAAACGAAAAAGTGTTGCGATACCGGCTATGATGGAACCGATTCACCGGTATATTTAAGTTGGCAAAAACAGCGAAGTCTGCCCGCTAGCCAAAACCGTATGCTTTCGTTACGTATCACCAGTGACGAAAAACTACAGCATGGCAAGGTAGCCGAAGCAGCACTTCAAGAAATTGAAATAACAGAAGAAGAATCAGTTAGTGACCAAGTGAAGCTATGTATAAACGGTCAATCACGACATTGCGCGAGGAGCGCTACCGCATCTGAGGAATAACTGATAATTTTTGCTCGATTAATAGCCCTGTGCAGCGTCCCGGGACTGTTTGAGTTGATGTGTTTGGCACAAATCGCTGCTACCCACCACAAAATCCTGCGGATGGTCAACACGCTTGAGCGAAACACCGCAGGAACAACCAGTGGCGTTGCCCGCCTGGCAGACCGGATTTTGATAATGCTCATACCAGGCGACATATTGCGTTGCTGAAACACCTAGCTGTTTGGCCCAAAAGTCTTGCTCATTGCATAGATAGGGATCTACCTGCTCAGGTTTAAGGCTATAGCTGCCAATCCCTGATCGGGTAACAATCAACTCAACTCCCGCATCCAGCAAACCCATGAGAAATCCATTGATTGCCTGTTTTTTTTCTCCCTCTACACTTTCCGTCAACTGCCGTATTTCCTCTTGAGCCTGCAATTCCAAATCCTGACTATAATGTAGCTCCAATGCTTTGGTATCCAACTCCTGTGTGAGGCCATTTTTAAGCTGCAACAATTTTTTATTCATCTTCTTTTTATACTTGGCAGCGATCACATCAACATGCGTCTTACTTTCCTCTTCCATCTCGCCAATTTGCTTTCTGAGTTCAGTGGTTTGTTTTTCCAGGGTCGTAATTTGAGACTCCAACTGATCGACAATTTCATCTCTGTGCTGGTACAGCTTCCTGATCTTGTCTTCATACTTGTGCTTAAGCGTCTTCTCGATATTGGTGATTAAATCTCTTTTATAATCGTCCTCATCATCAATCGCTTCCTCTTCCAACGGAAAATCAGGCACACCGAAGCGAAACCCATCTGCGCCATAGCGCCGACGATCTCCCCCATCATAAATACCCAGCTTATTTCGCTTAACTGCATCGCGGATCGCTGTGAGAATTGCAATTTCGTTTTTCCCCGCCGACCACAAATCGTTTTTATATTCATTTTTACAATTGCTTCGAGATAGCAACAAAATGCTGCCCTGCCCCAGATCGGGCCCCATTACGGCATCTCTTATCAGAGCATGTAAAGGTAAATTCCAGGTGCTTTCGACGTGCCCATCCGCATCAAACTGGATTTTGAAAAGTGCGACAGCATGGGTAGTGAGGTAAGGGCCAACAGTAACGTAGGCAGCTGAATATTCACCGCCTGCAAACTCGGGAATGCCAACAACGCTCTCTAGAACAGCGTCAAACTCGACATAAAGCAGCTCCTTTATGACCTCTTTTCCTTTAAAAAAGAAAACCGCTTCTGCGAAATGTTTATCCTGTTTTAGTACCATTGATTACCTAATCACCTTGCAACGCGCAGAGAGACACCCGCACCCAAAACATACGCTATCAGGAAAGTATAGACGAAGTTTAAAATTCCACTTAGCTAACAGCAGAAAAATACTACATATCCAACGAGAAAAACCTTATAGTAGAAAAGTGTATTTTCAACGATTATTCTACACCGACAAACTTCTCGCACTGATTGATTGCTGGGAATATAAGGC
The DNA here is from genome assembly GCA_965366515.1 of uncultured Gammaproteobacteria bacterium. Classification (GTDB taxonomy): domain Bacteria; phylum Pseudomonadota; class Gammaproteobacteria; order Pseudomonadales; family IMCC2047; genus JAJFKB01. The sequence continues at coordinate 2,273 of CBDUGR010000083.1, forward strand.
CCCCAGAATTATAAATATTTGTCATAATTCAGGCTTGGGAGGATATAGATCGTGAAAAAGCTTAAAGCAACGGTAACGCTGCTATTGGTTATTGCAGTTGTGGTGTTTGCAGTTCAAAATTCCGAAGTTGTCAAAATCCAGTTTTTGATATGGAGTTTTTCCGCACCCAGAGCACTACTTGTGATTACCCTGCTGGGAATTGGGTTCATCCTCGGCCTATTCATATCCAGCCTGTCTGAGCTTAAAAATGGTGAGTGACTAACCACCTGTCAGGAAAAAGAGATCATCCAACCCGATTGAACCCGGCTTGACCTCTAATAATTTGATCCAACATCGCCGGTAAAGTGTCCTTTTTTACATATTAATATGGTAAAAAAGGCCCAAATCGGATCCCTTTCCTATAACAGACATTAATTGAAAGGCTGTCTTTATAGTTGAAACAATCAATTCTTTCAGACTATAAGCCTACTGATTATCCTTCAGCTCAACGACTTGCAACCCTTGATCACTCTGATTAAGTACAGATTTTGGTAAGCTTTTACTGGTCTTCGCACCTAGTTTTTTCAAGGTTTCAGCTCGATTGACCAGATTACCACGCCCGGAAGATAGTTTATTATGAGCCTTTTCATAAGCATCCTGAGCTTTGTCCAAGCGCTGACCAACCTCTTCCAGATCAGCAACAAAATTAACAAATTTATCGTAGAGATCACCGGATCGTTTGGCAATTTCCTGTGCATTCTGCGATTGGTATTCATTACGCCAGATATGCTGAATGGTTCTCAAGGTGGCAAGCAGAGTGGAGGGACCAACCAATATAATATTCTGCTCGAATGCTTTACTAAATAGCTCAGGATCCTTTTGTACAGCCAGGTTAAATGCATCTTCTACCGGCAGAAAAAGCAGCACAAAGTCTAGTGTGCGAATACCGGGAAGATTTTGGTAGTCTTTACCACCCAGATCCTTGATATGCTTTTGCAGCGACTGCATATGCTTGATCGCTTCGAGCTGTCGCTCTTCCTCACTCTCGACGGAAACATAACGATGATACGCCGTTAGGGTAACCTTTGAGTCAATGATCACGTCTTTTTGTTCAGGTAAATGAACCACCACATCGGGCTGCAGCCGTGATCCCGAGTCATTTTTCAAACTGACCTGGACATCATACTCACGTCCTTTCACCAAACCGGACGCTTCCAGTATGCGCTCTAGTTTTAGTTCTCCCCAAGTTCCCTGGGTTTTGCTTTCCCCTTTCAATGCGTTGGTCAAATTTACTGCATCGACACTAATTCGGCCATTCAACTCCTGTAAACTGCGGATCTCTCTTACCAGCGAAAAACGATCTTTGGATTCTTTATCGTAGGTATCTTCAACACGTTTCTGGAAATCTTTAATTTGCCCACTAAGAGGTTTGAGTACCGATTCTATGTTGATTTTATTCTGTTCGGTAAATTTACTGCTTTTCTCTTCCAGAATATCGTTCGCCAGATTCTTAAACTCGTGGGTCAGCTTTTCCTTTGCATCGTTAAGAATGGCCAGTTTTTCCTCGCCCTGCACGCGTTCCGCTTCCAGACGTGTTTCAAGTTCTGTTTTTCTATGCCGAAGTTCTCGCAGCTCCTGATCCATTCCAGACTCACGTCCAGCAAGCTCTTCAGATCGCTTTGTGATCAACTCCAATCGAGTGCTCAGTTCTACCAGGGAAGAATTTGCCTCGCCCAGCTCCGACTTTGCGCTACCCAAGTCCTGTTCAAGATGTTTAAGCAATTCCTGGGATGAATCGAACTCTTCTTGCAAAGAGGTAAGCTTTTGTTCGAGGACTAACTGACGGCTCCGTGAGATCAACCAAGTCAGTAAAATCCCGGAAAGTAATCCCAATGTTGAGCATAGTGCCAACTGCAGCGGTAAACCAAGGTTTGTTATCATTTCCATAGCCCAAGCTTACCGTAAAATGAGCATCTTAAGTAAGGGAGGATGATCTAAAAGTCGTCTTAATAAGTAAAACCTAAGACTAGCCGCCCACCATGCTAATCATCACGCCCGCCGCAACAGCAGAACCAATAACGCCAGCGACGTTGGGCCCCATGGCATGCATCAGCAGATAATTATTCGGGTTTGCTTCAAGCCCCACCTTGTTGGCCACACGAGCTGCCATAGGTACCGCCGAGACACCCGCTGCTCCAATTAGCGGATTGATGGGGGTTTTGGAAATTTTGTTCATCAGTTTCGCCATAATAACGCCAGCGGCTGTACCGATGCAAAACGCAACCATTCCCAAAGACAAAATACCCAGCGTTTTCAGGTCAAGGAATTTGTCAGCACTTAGCTTGGAACCCACCCCCAACCCCAAAAAGATAGTTACAACGTTAATAAGTGCATTTTGCGTAGTATCACTCAAGCGATCAACCACACCACATTCGCGCATGAGGTTACCGAAGCAAAACATACCCAATAGTGGTGCGGCACTGGGTAAAAACATGGCAACCAATATCAGTATAACTAGTGGAAATGTAATTTTTTCTCTACGCGACACCTGGCGCAGTTGTTTCATCTCGATTTCACGCTCCGCTTTGGATGTGAGCGCGCGCATAATGGGTGGCTGAATCATAGGCACCAGAGCCATATAAGAGTAAGCCGCTACGGCAATCGCGCCCAACAAATCAGGCGCCAACTTGCTGGATACAAAAATGGCCGTAGGGCCATCTGCACCACCGATAATACCAATGGCCGCTGCATCAGCAATCGAAAACTCAATAACACCGGTCACCGACAGGCCAACCGCACCCAGTACTGTCGCAAAAATACCAAATTGCGCAGCCGCACCGAGAAACAGCGTTTTTGGATTGGCCAGCAAAGGCCCAAAATCGGTCATGGCGCCCACACCCATAAAAATAACCAGTGGGAACACACCCGTGGCAATGCCTATATTGTAGATATAATAAAGCATCCCGCCCGGTGTAAGCAGATGTCCCAGGCTATCATATACCGGTGCATCACTGAATCCGGCACCAGGGACGTTGACCAGAATGGCGCCAAAACCTATGGGAACAAGTAACAGTGGTTCAAAGCCCTTGCGAATAGCCAGAAACAGCAGTAACAGGCCAATCACCATCATGAAGATCTGACCGATACTAATCTGGCTTAGACCCGAATCCAGCCACAATCCAAGTAATGGTTCCATATAACTTACACCTGAACTCTAGCGGAGTGTCAGCAGGTTGTTGCCCACTGCTACACTATCACCCACCTTAACCAACACATCGATGACTGTGCCGGCATGTGCCGCTCTGACTTCAGTTTCCATTTTCATTGCTTCAAGAATAATGATCACATCACCCTGCTGCACATGATCACCGGGGCCAACGTTGACCTTAAATATATTTCCGGCTAATGGTGCCGTGATAGCTTCAACCTCACCCGCACCACCTGATGCGGGCGCTGCTGCAGCAGGCGCGGCCGACTGGATAGACTCAAGTTCGCCACCCTCAGCCACTTCAACTACATATCGCTGTCCATTAACCGAGACGGTATAAACTTCTGCTCCGCCAGATTCTACTGAAGGTTGAGCCTGTGGCTGTAATTCGAGCCCCGTAGGCACGGGTTCAAATGCCGATGCATTACCACGGTTTTTCAGAAATTTTAGACCGATTTGCGGAAATAACGCATAGGTCAGCACATCATCGACCAGGTTATCTGCCAGTTTAATCGACTCCTTGCTTGCCAGCGCCGTTAGCTCTTCAGTCAACTTTTCCAATTCCGGCTGCAATAAATCTGCAGGACGGCAAGTGATCGGCTCTGCTCCATCCAACACCTTTGCTTGTAACTCAGAATTCATTGGTGCAGGCGTAGCACCATATTCGCCTTTCAATACCCCTGCCGTTTCCTTGGAAATAGATTTATAGCGTTCGCCGGTTAAAACATTAATGACGGACTGTGTGCCCACAATTTGAGAAGTGGGCGTAACCAATGGAATATATCCCAGGTCCTTTCTCACGCGGGGAATTTCCTCCAGCACCTCATCCAATTTGTCGGAGGCACCCTGCTCGCGCAGCTGGCCTTCCATATTGGTCAACATACCACCAGGTACCTGCGCCACCAATATTCGCGAATCAATGCCTCTTAGAGAGCCTTCAAATTTTGCATACTTTTTACGCACTTCGCGGAAGTAGGCGGCAATTTCCTCTAACAGGATAATATCGAGGCCAGTATCGTACTCTGTACCCTCAAATATCGCCACAACCGACTCGGTGGGTGAATGTCCATAGGTCATGCTCATGGATGAAATCGCGGTATCGACATTATCAATACCCGCCTCGACACATTTCACAATAGTCGAGGTTGATAGCCCGGTAGTTGCATGGCATTGCATATGAATGGGAATATCCACCGTCTTTTTTAAACGGGTCACCAGCTCATAGCCCTCATAGGGACGCAGCAATCCCGCCATATCCTTAATGGCAATTGAGTGGGCGCCCATATCCTCCAGCTGCCGCCCCAAATCTACCCACAAATCCATAGAATGCACCGGGCTCACAGTATAGGAAATCGTACCCTGTGCATGCTTACCCTGTTTAATAACCGCTTTAACCGCCGTTTCCAGGTTGCGCATGTCGTTCATCGCATCAAATACACGAAATACATCGACGCCATTCACTGCGGCCCGCTCAACGAACTTCTCTACTACATCATCGGCATAGTGCCGATAACCCAAAATATTCTGTCCACGAAACAGCATCTGTTGTGGTGTATTAGGCATAACGGCTTTCAACTCACGAATTCGCTCCCAGGGATCCTCCCCCAGATATCGAATACATGCATCAAAAGTCGCCCCACCCCAAGACTCCAAGGACCAAAACCCTACTTTATCCAGTTTTTCTGCAATGGGTAACATATCATCCAAACGCAGTCTTGTTGCGAATAAAGACTGGTGCGCATCACGAAGTACAACATCGGTTATACCGAGCGGCTTTTTAACTTCACTCATGATTATTAGCGTCCTGATTGTTGGTTCTGTACTAATTCTGTTTTGACGAAGTGACGACTCAAGTTCACCCAGCCTGATAACTCACTACTTTTTTTTACGAGACCGGAATTGGTGTATAGCGACTGAAATTACAGCTGCCAGTTGTGTATCCGGTTGAGGCGCAGAGCTACTGGATTGTAACAACGGCTCTATCTCCGGCTCGGGGAAAAGCTTAGCCACGATTTTTGACATCAACGTAGTACCGATGACTAGTAACGTGAGGAACAAAAACACCATGCCCATCCCGTAAGCCATCAGCGTAAAACCTTGATTTAGTAGATTACCTGTCAAAGTGATGTCCTACTCTATCCCAATAAATATAATATCAGCCTAACCTGCAACGCAGCGTTAAGATAGACGACAAATTACCTTTTTTAACCGCTGCTGGCAATGCACTTGCTGTTCAACGTCTAAACAACATCATCCACTCGCGAAATTACCCCTGACAAATGCAAGGGTCACAACTAAAGCAATAAAGTTTATATGATAGCAACAAGGAGGAAAATTAAAACAATTTTATCGTTAATTTTACCGTTATTTTTTTAAAGTATCGGAGGGAGACTCACCAAATTTTTGCTTATACTCAACAGAAAATTTGC
>CBDUGR010000084.1:0-7884 GCA_965366515.1 uncultured Gammaproteobacteria bacterium
CACCTATAGCTATGGTCGGCCGCGAAGCTATTAATGCGGCATTGCATCCCGATAAGGATTCAAGCCTTTATTTCGTTGCTCAGGGTGATGGGACACACTTTTTTTCTGATACACTGCAGCAGCATATTGAAGCTGTACAGCGTTTTCAGGTGCGCCAGCGATCTGATAAGTACCGCTCGGCGCCAGAACCAGTTAATCCAGAATAGAGGTTGGTAATTTATTGATGAGCCACAAAAGAGGCCTTTTCATTACTGTAGAAGGCATCGAGGGTGTCGGGAAATCGACCAATATCGAGTTTATTGAAAACTACCTGCGTCAGACAGGTAAATCGTTGCTGGTTACGCGCGAACCCGGCGGTACAGAAATAGCAGAACAGATCAGGGGTCTGCTTTTGTCACATCACAATGAACCGCTTTGCGAAGAGGCGGAGTTATTGTTGGTATTTGCTGCCCGGGCTCAACATCTGAACTTTAGTATTCTTCCCGCTTTAGAAAGAGGAGACTGGGTTTTATGTGACCGATTTACCGATGCAACCTACGCCTATCAGGGTTCGGGAAGAAATTTGTCTGTAGATATGATAGCGCAGCTGGAAATCATGGTGCAGGGCCAGTTGCGCCCCGATTTGACACTGGTACTGGATGTTCCGGTGGAGGTTGGTTTATCTCGAGTCCGAAAGCGAGGGCAAGCGGATCGCTTTGAAAGCGAAAAGGCAGAATTTTTTGAGCGGGTAAGGCAAGGTTATTTGAGAGCTGTTGCGGATGAACCACAGCGTTGCGTGCTGATTGACGCGAACCAGACGCTGGTCGATGTTCAGCGTGATATAAAGGTCTTGCTGGACCAAAAGTTATCTGCACAGGGAGTGGTCTAGCGGTATGCAACCCCTCTATCCATGGCTTAATCAAGACTGGAAGAAACTCTTGAGTTTGCTGGAAAACAGCACAATGCCACATGCGATTTTGCTGTCAGGTGACGAAGGTATAGGCAAGGAAAGACTGGCACTAGAGTTATCGGCCTACCTACTCTGTGAGACGCCCTCATCAACGGCTGCTTGCGGACACTGCAGTGCATGTTTATTGCTGCAGGCAGGCACCCATCCGGATTTAGTCAATGTTTACCCCGAACAAAGTGGGAAAGCGATTAAAGTTGACCAGGTAAGGGAAGTTAATCGCTTTATATCTCAGACGGCGCAGCAGGGAGGCAGCAAGGTTGTGCTGCTCAATCCGGCGGACGCTTTGAATATCAATGCAGCCAATGCATTACTGAAAAGTCTCGAAGAGCCCAGCGGTCAATCATATTTCATTCTGGTATCACATCAGAAGAGCCAGATACTTCCGACCATTCGCAGCCGTTGTAACCGATACGAGATTGCCAGGCCCGCGCGCAGGGAGGCTTCAGAGTGGTTGCTAGGCAGGCTCAGTGATGAGGCTCAGATTGAGTTGTTACTGGATCTGTCTCATGACGCGCCGTTGAAGGCATTGGCTATGGCAGAGACAGGCTATCTGGAACAGCGACAAATGCTGTTCGCGGGTTTATCAGACATTCTGGATCAAACCCGTTACCCTATGGAATTCGCCAGACAATGGCAGGATATGGAGTTGTTACCAATTCTGAACTGGATGATTGCTTGTCTCACAGATTTCGCTAAGCTAAGGTTGACGGGTGATGAATCGCTTCTTATCAACAAAGATTACAAAGTATTTTTTTTGACGATCATTCAGCAGGTATTGTTGAATGAGCTATATTTATACTTAGATAAACTGATTGAGTTAAAACAGGCATTGCTCTCGGGCAATAACCCTAATAAACTCCTGACGTTGGAAGACTTATTGATAAACTGGTTGAGATGTATTTCACGTTTATAGAAAAGGGCGGATTTTATGGCTGATGGTGGGCCACGCAACGGCATTCTGTCATTAACGATCAAGGATAAAGCAGTGCTTTATGCTGCCTATATGCCCTATGTGAAGAACGGTGGGCTATTTATTCCGACGAATAAAAAGTATAAGCTCGGTGCTGAAGTGTTTATGTTATTGACGTTGATGGATGAACCGGAAAAGCTGCCAGTAGCAGGGAAGGTTGTCTGGGTGACCCCCAGAGGCGCCCAGGGAAGTCGAGCGACTGGTGTGGGCATACAGTTTAACAATGAAGATGACACAGTAAGGAACAAGATTGAAAACTATCTGGCGGGTTCGCTGGAGTCAGATCGTCCTACCTATACCCTATAGATTACCTGTTCGTTCAATTCCTGGCTGGAAACGGCCCATTCTTTAAGGGTTGATACTTGTCTAAATGCAATGGCTTCCCCTTACTATTCCCCCGGACTGTTTAAAGAGGATCATAGATGTTTATAGATTCCCATTGTCATTTGGATCGTATCGATTTATCGGAATATGAGGGCGATCTGGGCGCGGCAATAGCAGCAGCGCATGAAGCCGGTGTGAGTCGTATGCTCTGTGTGGGCATTGATCTTGATCGTTTTGCTGATGTTATTGCCATTGCACGAACCTATACGTCGGTAGACGCATCAGTAGGTGTTCATCCACTTGAGGATACAGATGAGGCGTTGAGCTGCGCACGGCTCGTTGAGTTGGCCGCTGATGCTGAGGTTGTCGCGATTGGTGAAACGGGGTTGGATTACTACTACGGTAAAGATAAGCGTGAGCAACAGCTGGATCGCTTTCAACTGCATCTTGAGGCCGCAAAGGCCAGTGTTAAACCGGTAATTGTGCACAGTCGGGACGCGAAGGAGGATACCCTGGCACATATTAAGAGCTTCGCAGATCTGGATGTAGGCGGTGTGATGCACTGTTTTACCGAGGACTGGGAGATGGCCCGTAAGGCGCTGGATCTGAATTTTTATATTTCGCTATCCGGTATTGTTACGTTTAAAAACGCTCAGCAAATTAAGGAAGTGGCAAAGCAGGTACCTTTGGACAAACTGTTAATTGAGACAGATTCTCCCTATTTAGCGCCGACTCCTTATCGAGGCAAGGGTAATCAACCCAAATATGTCGTAGAAGTGGCCAGGCATATTGCCCAACTTAGAGGTGTGAGTCTGGAGCAGGTGGCAGAAACCACTACGCAAAACTATTACGATCTTTTTGTCAGATAAAAAGGGTATGGCTATAGTAAAGCTCCCTCTATAGCGGAACTGGCAGGCTTGATTTGTGCCGCTATTCCTTGCGTGACGGGATATCGTTTTCAGGATTTAGATCTTCGACCGGCACATCCTTGGTAGGGAATTCAGCAAGCCTTGAGGTATTCCCCGCGATCTCCTCAATCAGCGGATCATTTTCTCTTCGTTCCTGAGCATTAAAGCTCTCAAGCAATTCATCTTCCTTTAGCCTCTTCTTTACCTGGTCAATAGCGGCATCATTTGTTTGATGATCAGATTCTTTGATCTGATCATTCGAGGTGAGCGGTGTAGAGCCATGCCATGGTAGCAGACGATAACTGCCATAGTCACAGCAGTCGATAAAGGGATATTTAATGATTTCGAAGTAAGGTGAATGGTCAAAATCACGTGGTACACAAAGTTTGGGGTTGCGCCGATAGAGCTTGATACCCTGATCGTCGGTCATTCGAACCAGAGGCAATATTGGGAACTGAATATAATGGAAGGCTTCGGCAATCATTGTTGAGCAGACTGTTTTGGTAGGTGGCCCGGCATTATGCTGAAACAGCGTAGAACGCCAGCGTCTCGGCCAAAGCGCCCAGGGAAACAGGAATCTTGCGAGATCCAATATCTGGCGAAAGTCATATGCCAGTCCCACTCGGGAAATTGAAAAGTTTATCGCTTGCTGACTGTCCTTATAGATGAGCCCTCTGGGGCGACATATTCTCAGGTGATCCTGCTGGTAATTGCTTAAAGGATTAACCACCGTACCTCTGCCTAAAAGGCTTTCGATCACCAACTGTGTATCGGGGTCTCCTTTGAAATTATTGGCGACTATGGTGCGAAATTTTGGATCTTCAATATCCTTAATACGGCCAATATAAAGTGCAGCATGGGTCCATGAACTTTGCGTAATGATACGAATGACATTGCTGATGCGTGTGCGCCCTTCGACTAACAGGACATCACAGGGTTTCAACTCAACGCGGATTTTCTCGAAATCGCTGAGAGGCAAGTTCTTTTGCGAATTCTCTTGATTCAACCAAGTGACAATTGGTTTGGTGATATATCGATTCAAAAAGCCCATGTCTGTTAGTTTAGTCCTGTTAGCGGTTCCTGACGAAATATATCCATGTACGTGATGATTTGCCTTATTCGAAGCGGTAGATTAACTGTGCTGTGCCATATTAAAAAAGCCTTAGCTGTTCCAATGCCCGGTCAATTTTTTCAATGGGCGTATAAAAATGAGGCGAAAACCGAATGCCCCCACCGCGGTGTGCGCAAATAATTCTCTTTGCCATCAGGCTGCCGTGAATTTTTTTTGTATCTTTGCTTCCAAGTTTAAAAGTAACAATGCCGGCTCTTCTTTCCGGCGAATCGTCGCCGAGCAATTCAATATTGGGTAATTCCCGAAGGGCGTTTTCCAGGTACTGTACCTTTTCGTGCAAAAGTTGCTCGATTTGTGGCATGCCGACCTCTTGAATCAGCGAAAGACTCGCTTCCAGTGCATAGGTGCCGAGCATATTCGGGCTGCCGCACTCAAAACGCAGCGCACTTTCCGTGGGCTCCCACTCCTGGCGGTCGTAGTTGCCCCGGTGTTTCACCATGTGCCAACCAAATTGGCGAATGGTCAACTGCTTTCTGGCCTCGGCATGGCTATAAAACAGGGCTAATCCTTCCGGCCCCAGCATCCATTTGTGACCGTCAGCAACGACAAAATCTGCCTGATATTTTTGCACATCAAAAACCTGCGCACCAATACTCTGAATGGCGTCGATGCAAAACAATATATCCCTGTCCTTGCAGGCTGCACCCAGTGTTTCGCAATCGACTTTTAAGCCGGAGGCGTATTGTACGGAGCTGATGGAAAGCAGTCGGGTATTCTGATCAAAAGCCTGGATAACTGACTGTTCAGGGGAATCCGGGCCATCCAGGTCCGCAACTTTTACCTGGACGCCCTGATTGGCCAGGGATTCCCAGACGATACGGTTTGATGGAAACTCCTGATTACTGATAACCAGATTGTCTCCTGGTTTCCAGTTAATACCATAGGCAATCACAGATAAGGCCTCTGAGGTGTTTTTCAGAAGCGCTATGTTATCAACCTTAGGCGCATTGATCAGCTCTTTCAGGCGCTCACGCAGGCGAGTCTCTACTGAAATCCATTGAGGATAATTTTGCGCGCCCAGCGAGACATTTTCCTGAGCAAATTTCGAGATCGCTATTTTTGTACGTTCAGGCCAGGGTGAGACTGCGGCGTGATTTAGGTATATCAGATCGGATTGCTGGGGAAATTCTTGTTGCCAACTCATCAGGTCCTCGGGAAAATATAACAGTTGCCAGTACAGTAGCGTCACAAGTTAACAAAATTGCGGTAGAGTTCCTACTCTTATCAGGGTTAAAATGAAACCCTCCCAAGTAAGACCTGGTTAGAGTCCCGGAATGCAAATTTCTTCATTATGGGTTATTTGTGAAACTTCAGGATGGCGTTGGTCGTTAAAAAGGAATAAAAAATGGGCTACCCAAATCTTTTGTCTCATATGAAACCTGTTAGTTACCTTAGAAGCTGTGTGGTTGTCGCCTGCCTGGCTGGCGGCATGGCAAACGCAGGGTATCTTGAGGACGCGCGCGGTTATTATGACAAGGAGGACTATAAGTCCGCCATTATTCAGCTAAAAAATGCGTTACAGGAAGATGATAAAAACGCAGAAGCACGCATGTTACTTGGTCAGTCCTATTTGAAAAGTGGTGCCTATGATGCGGCTGAAAAAGAGCTGAGAGCAGGCGCTTCATTGGGTATAGAAAAACGGCGTGTTGCATTGCCGCTGGCGCTTACGTTGCTGCGCAAAGGAAAGGTAGACGAAGTATTAGAAGTGTTAAAGGTTGACGATTTATCGACACCGGAGGAGAAGAGTGAAGCCCTGGCGATTATCGGGCATGCGTACATGGTGAAAAATCAGCCGGAGGATGCGAAGCAGTCATTTTCCGATGCGCTGGCGTTGAGTAAAACCCCCTATGCGGTGCTGGGACGGGCGCGCATTGCTTTGTTTGAAGGGAAAACCGAAGAGGGTTTGGAGGGCTTGGAAGAGGCGCTTAAGCTAAAACCAAACTACACTGAGGCACTTTTTACCAAAGCGCAGATTCTGGGTTCCATCGATAAGTATGAAGAAGCAGTGCAGGTATTTGATGGTATTTTGGAGCGGGACGCTAAAAATATTGCCGCGAGAATGGCGCGAGCTGAGGGCTATGTAAGATTAGGTAAACTGGATCTTGCCAGAGAGGATACGGAATACGCACTTAAACTCAATGACATGCTGCCCCAGGCTAATTTTTTGATGAGCAAGCTGCAGTTGGATGCCAAGGAATATGAGGCTGCGCAGGTATCGGCAGAGAAAGTGCTGCGTGTCATTCCAAATCATGAGATGAGCTTTTTCATTCTGGGAACGGCGCACTATGTACAGGAAAACCTGGAGCAATCCAAGTTATACCTGGAAAAATTTATGGGGACACAGGCAGGTAATGCCGCTGCCGCTCGTATTCTCGGGGCCACCTATTTAAAGCTAGGCGATCCGCAAAGTACCGTTGATTTAATTGAATCCATTGACCAGCAAGCTGAACAAGAGGATGCACAGTTGCTTAATGTGCTGGGGCGTGCTTATCTACAGTTGGGGGAAATTGATAAAGGCACTGCGGCACTGACACGAGCGGTTCAAATTGCGCCGGAGTTGGAGGGTGCCAGAACACAGATAGCGCTTGGTCAGTTGGCTTCAGGCAATACGCGAGAGGCTATAAAGCAGCTGGAGGATAGTCTGGCTCAGGATATCCACCAAGGCGATATGCCTCAGGTGATGTTGATTCTCTCCTATATCAAGGAACGAATGTTTAATAAGGCCTATGCGGCGATTAATCAAGCGATTAAAAAAGAGCCGAAAAGCGGGATTTACTATAATTTGAAAGGAATGGCGCACGAGGCACAGTTAAACAATGATGAAGCCAGACAGGCCTATGAAACCGCCATCGAAGTAGAACCCGAGTATCTCCCTGCCTTGCTGTCGCTAGGCAAACTCAGTGTGGCGGAGGGTCAGTTAGAGCAAGCCAGATCCTATTACGAGGGTGTGTTAAAAGCTAATAACAAGCACATGCAAGCGCACTTGGCTTTGGCGCAGCTTGCACTGAGTGAAGGAAATGAGCGAGAGTTTTTGAAACTGGCAGAGAAGGCAAAGAGAAATAATCCCCAAGCCTTTACACCAATTAATTTGCTTGCAAATTATTACCTGCAACAACAGGAGATTGAGAAAGCGTTTAATGAGGCGTTAACCTACCAGACTGATCATCCTGAAAATTTAGGAGCCAGGTCTTTGCTGGCACGAATTTATCTGGCGAAAGGGGAAATGCAGCAGGCCAAGTATCATTTGCAGGAAGTTATCGAAAACAGCCCGAAAGATATTATCCATCGCATGCAAATGGCGCAGATCCAGGCATCGGAGGGTCAGATGATTGATGCAATGGAAAGTGTTGAGCAGATATTGGCGCTGGATGAAACATATCTGCCGGCTTTAGCTGCTCGGGTAAAGATAAATATTAGCGATAAGCGCTATATCACTGCCGAAGAGCAAATCAGCGCGATTGCTAAAGGCTTTCCGGCATCACATCTAGATGAACAGCTAACCGGTGATCTGCTTGTCGCCCAGATGCAGTCTGGTAAGGCAGTTGAGGCCTATGAGCAGGCATTTGAGCTTGCTAAAACATCTTACCTGGTGACTACCTTA
>CBDUGR010000085.1:0-7821 GCA_965366515.1 uncultured Gammaproteobacteria bacterium
TGCCCTCCCGACTGTGAGCTTGGCAGTGAGGGTGATGGATTGCGCCCTCCGCCACTCGGCAGGCTCGAACTAGAGCCAGAACTGCCCGAAGAAGTCTCTGTTGATGGGCCACTCGGTGAACCACCTCCCCCGGATGTTTGGGGTATCGTTTTACAGCCGTAGCACAAAGCACAGATTATCACGAGCGAAATCAACTTGAGGGGTGCACCTGGATTTAGCATTTTAGTGTTTCTCAATACTGTTAATGTGTCTAACCTAAGAATCAATGTGTCTGGCCTAAAAATCGAAAATATGTTTTTCCATCACGTCTTTGGCCAACACTGGTTTGCCCTCGATAATGCGAGGGCGGTAACGAGTGCTTTTCACCGACTTATAAACCTGAATATCCTTTACGTTCGGAGGGCTTGATTCGACAATTTCAATATTCTGTGTGCGGCCTCCGGGTGTTACGGTAAACTTGACGCGTACAAAACCTTTTTGTTTCTTTTTATCCAGCTTAGCGCCTATATCATCAAAAGGCATAGCAAAATTAAGAGCTCGCGGTCTATCAAATATTTGTTTTGCAAGGTGCTCCTGATCTTTGTCCGATAGCAGCTTAATCGCCTCTGTATAGATATCCATTGCAGACTCTTTTTTGTCAAACAAAAAATACCAGTCACCCAGCTGTACTAAAGCTTCTGCATGATCACTAACAGATAGTTGAGGGTTACTTTGAAATAGATTTACACGCCTCAGCAACGCTTTTTTACCGTCACGGTAGGGACTCCCATAAGTAGGCAGACTATCCGAAGGAGAGATGGGCAGCGTTCTACCTTGAGTTTGAGACATTCCCAAGGGCTGGGAAATACTGTTTGGTTGACTAAATTGTTGGCTATGGTTTTGGTATTCCGACAGATGATAACTCGCGAGAGCCTGCCTGTATAAGGTTTCATTCAAACGCGGGTCATGGACGCCATAGTGCTTCTCGATAATCGCAATTGCTTTCTTATTCAAATCCATCGCACGCAGCAGATGAAGGATGCTAGAACCTCTGTTAAAAGCAATTAAGTGCCATTTAACCATATTATTAATGGGCGCTAACAGCTTAGGGCTGCCCTCACCATAACTATGCTGTTGTATGTTATAGACCAACGATTGTTTATCATTCGCGCTCCGCCAATCCTCAATGGCAACATAGCTTTCAATCAAATGTGACAATATCGAAACTTGATCCAGACTATATAACCCACTATTTACACGCTTGATATGAAACGCACGTTTGAATGCGCCGATCGCAGCACCTTCTTCACCTTGCGATTTTTCAGCCAAACCCAAACCAACCAATTGCTCTACCAGGCGGTTATCATAGACGCCATAGGTATTCTCCAATTCTGTAATGGTCTGCCTGTAGAGTTCCTTGGAACCATGATATTCATGCATGTCGCCAGGCGTTTTCGTTGCGAGGGTTACAGATTCATCTTTGGCAAGTTCCAGGCTGTTTGGGATGTTTGGCGACTCGCTGGATGAAATCAACGGATCAGAGGCCCCAAGCGGGCCGACAAAAAAGACCAATGACAACAAAACCGGAATGAACTTCATTCTCTTATTCACACTATGGCCATAACTCTTTCTTACAGCATGAAGGGAAACTTATTTCACAGCGCGTAAGCACTAAGAAGCCAAAACTCAAGTGACTCTGCTGTCCCTGCATTTACGGCCAGCAATTTCAGAGACCCAATTGGGTTATTCTGCACACCAACAGATGCCAGTTGCTTTATAACCAGTTACTTTAGAACACTTTACAACAAGCTCTATCAGAGTCTGACCCCAATGGAAATGCAATGTTCCTTGGGGCCGTTATATTAATAAACCCACCGACCATCCGTTCTCAACCTTGAGAAAGAAGTTCTCTTAAATCGATAATGGCGGCATTAGCTCTGGCAATGTAGGACGCCATCACTAGAGAATGATTTGCAAACAGCCCGAAACCACTTCCATTTAAGATGATAGGACTAAGCATCGGTTCCTGTGTTGATTCCAGCTCTCGTATAATTTGCTGCAAGCTGATCAGTGCATTCTTCTTCTTTAAGGTTTCAGCAAAATCGATCTCGATCGCCTTTAGTAAATGTACCAGCGCCCATGCCGTACCTCGGGTTTCATAAAAAACATCATCCACCTGATACCAGGGCGTCTTTACCTCCAACTCCTTCGGCAAATCAGTAGACTGACTCGCCGCGGCATCGCCGGCCAGATCGGTATTGATGCGACGCTGCCCGACACTCGCACTTAGCCTTTGCGACAAACTACCCAGCCTGGTCTCTATATCAGCCAACCAGTTACGCAGATTATCCGCTCTTGAATAAAACTGAGCACTGTTCGGATCTGCACTGGACAGTCGGTCCAGGTAGCGTTTCAGCGATTCGATGCCGGTTTTGTATTCTGATTCGCTGGCAGGAAACATCCAACTGCTGTTATCAAAATTAAATTGTGGCTCTGCGACGGCGAGATTAACATCTTCAACTGACTGAGATTGAGATCGACTAAAATCCTTGCGTAAAGCCCTCGACATGTCACGTACCTGAACCAGGACCCCGAACTCCCAATTAGGTATGTTATCCAGCCATACGCCCGGCAATCCTATATCGTTTGATAAAAAACCACCCGGCTTCTCCAGTAACGTTGAAGCCACCTCAATCAGCGTATTCGTTGTGACATAACCAACTACGGGTACACCTGTTGTTCCCTCTGCCCCCTCTTTTTCTACCTGTACATCAAACAGATCAGGTTCACTACTCCAATAAAAGCCCAGCAATAGCAGCAGCACAAGCAACGTCAGGAGCGTTATCCCAGCCATTTTTTTCATATTATTCATCAAATGAACACTCTCTGAGCATTATCCAACATTATTGAAACTCCGCTGAGATGGATTGAACAGGTGCTTTTACAGAGAACGCTGATCCATTCTTGAATTTTAACTGAAAATCAATCATCTGCCCGGCTTTTAATGCCTGTTGCAACCCCATCAGCATCAAGTGATGCCCACCTGGTTTGAATTGAAAAGAGCCTTGCGCCCGGATGACGACCTCCTTTACCGGGCGCATTTCCATTACACCATTTTCGTGAAGATGTGCGTGCATGCTAACCTTGGGTATCTGATCACTGATGACCTCAATCAGAACAAGTTCAGAATCAGACCGGTTGTGAATTTGCATATACGCGACTGAATTGCTCGCCCCCGGAATACTTTCTCGAACGTAGGCCCCTTGTACGTCTATATCCATGGCAGCTAACTGCACAGATAAAAAAATGCTCAACAGCATTGTTAATAATGTAGAATATTGTCTAATCAACATATTTCATAAAACCTTGCAAACAATTGGAATGATGGTATTTCTAAGCAACAGCACCCTTATATCGGCCAAACACTACAGTCTGAATTCGCCGGAAAACCCCCTAACAATTTTACCGTATCACAATTAATTATGAATAAGTCCTTTTTGTCAGTTTCCAAGTACTGGCTGATGATTATACTGGCTTTCGCTCTGTTTGCGACGCCCTCTTTGTTCGCCAGCACCGAGCAACCTCTTTTGGGAGGTGATTCCGCAAACCCTCTTTTCTCGCAGCAACCAGAATTTTTGCCGGTAGATCAAGCATTCCAAGTGTCAGCAGTGAAGCAGGCCAACGGAACGCTTGAGGTAAATTGGATCATCGCAAAAGATTACTATCTGTATCGGCACCGCTTTCAGTTTGAATCAATCAATCCAGCATCAACAATCGTAACGCCAGTTATCCCTGCCGGCATAGCCAAACAGGATGAATATTTTGGAGATGTTGAGGTTTATTACAATAGTATAACGGTTGAATTGCTAGATGCTGAACCAATCAAGCAGTTGCGTATTGGCTATCAGGGCTGCGCAGAAGCGGGCTTGTGTTACCCACCTCAGGATCGTTTCATTCGAGTTCAAGGAACTGATATCAGCCTGACAGACTCGGCAGTGGGCGCCTCAGCCAATCCAATTCCCGTGACCCAGGAACAAAAATTTGTACAGCTTTTATCGGATGCCTCATTACTAAAAATAGTGGGCTTGTTTTTAATAGCCGGGTTGGCGCTGACCTTTACCCCCTGTGTTCTGCCAATGGTGCCCATTATCTCAGGCCTGGTTGTAGGACAGGATCCAAAACCCACCAAAGGTCGAGCGTTTGCGTTATCGCTAACCTACGTTCTCGCCATGGCTCTGACCTACGCAGCAGCAGGCACCATCACCGGTTACTTTGGAGCAGAGCTTAACCTGCAGATGAAACTTCAGGCTCCAGGGGTATTAATCTCAATCGCACTGTTATTCGTCTTTTTTTCCCTGTCGATGTTTGGTGTATACGAACTCAGCCTTCCCAGCTCGATACAAACCAAACTGCATCAGATAAGTTCTCAGCAAAAAAGCGGGACGTATCTTGGCGTTGCCGTCATAGGAGTTCTATCAAGTCTTATCGTCTCGCCTTGCGTATCGGCTCCGCTTGCCGGTGCACTGGTCTACATCAGTAGTACCGCAGATCCGTTACTGGGTGGCATCGCCCTGTTATCACTGGGCTTGGGCATGGGAATTCCACTACTTTTGATTGGAACCTTTGGATCACAGCTTTTACCAAAAGCCGGAAACTGGATGAATCAGGTCAAGGTCTTCTTTGGCGTTCTGTTGTTGGCGGTTGCACTCTGGATGATCGAAAGAATTGTTCCCGCCGCAGTCATTTTAGGGCTAATGATCGCGCTAATGCTTGGCTATGCGCTGTATCTACTCAAACCGTTCCGATTCAGTATGGCCAGTTTCAGAAGCGTTCGCTTTATACTTGCCTCGGCTTTGCTTACCTATAGTGCATTATTAACGGTGGGCGGCATCAATGGGCAATACAATCCCCTCACTCCGATAGACAACCTGAATCAGGAAAAGAGACTGGCCAGCAATGCCATTCTCGAAAGATTTGAGCCGGTCGACACTCTTGAGCAACTGGATCAACAACTGCAGCGGGCAAGTCGTTTAAATAAACCGGTCATGCTGGACATCTATGCTGACTGGTGCGTATCCTGCAAAGTACTGG
Source organism: uncultured Gammaproteobacteria bacterium (assembly GCA_965366515.1). GTDB lineage: Bacteria > Pseudomonadota > Gammaproteobacteria > Pseudomonadales > IMCC2047 > JAJFKB01. The sequence goes on from CBDUGR010000085.1 coordinate 5,071, forward strand.
AAAATGAGATTTTCCCTGCCCCAAACGTTAGCCAACGCCTGGCAAACTTCATACTGTTGCGCGCCGACATCACCAAAAACTCAAAGGAACAACAGAATTTTCTCAGTCATTTTGGATTATTTGGACCGCCAGGACTATTGTTCTTTGGCGCCGACAGGACCGAATTGAGAGAATTCCGTATTCAGGGTGAAATTTCAGCAGCACAACTCAGCACCCACCTTGATGCCATTTCAAGTCGGTTACAATATCAGTTACAACAATAGGCAGCGACCAGCACCACACCATCTTCTTCTAAAAATGCAGCAAAATGCTTTTAAAAAACGCAAAATGAAGGCAAAATAGCCTTTTAGCAACTTTTTAACAAACTCCTTTTTAAGAACTCTGCGAGGAATAGCTGCTGCGATGGCAACCATATTGGTACTAAATGGACCTAATCTAAACCTATTGGGCAGTCGCGAGCCTGAACTCTATGGTGCCGATACCCTGGAAACTATTAATCAAAGGCTTTCTCAGCAGGCATCAGCAGCGGGACACCATTTACTCATGCTGCAGAGTAATGCCGAATACGAAATAATAGACCGTATTCACGACGCCAAAAATGAAGGAGTCAACTACATACTCTTTAATCCAGCCGCATTCACCCACACCAGCATCGCCATCAGGGATGCTTTGTTAGGCGTCGCCATTCCCTTTATCGAAATTCATATTTCAAACGTGTATCGGCGCGAAGGATTCAGACAAAAATCCTATTTTTCAGATATTGCTGAAGGTGTGATCTGCGGATTAGGCCCTCAGGGTTATGAGCTGGCATTAAAAGCGGCACTCAGCCACATCTCCTAAACATTAATTAAGCAAAAGATAGAGAATAAAACAAATGGATATACGCAAAATAAAAAAGCTGATTGAGCTGATCGAAGAATCGGACGTCGAGGAAATTGAAATAAGTGAGGGCGAAGAGTCCGTTCGCATAAGCCGACGCTCTAAGAATGCCATGTTCCCTCATCCAATGCAGATGGCCCCTGCAGCTGCTTACGCACCGCCACCTCCGGCAGCGGAAGTCGCGCCTGCTATTGAGCAGGAACAAACTCCGAGCGGACACGCTGTTAAATCACCCATGGTAGGCACCTTTTATCGCTCGCCGTCACCCGGCGCCTCAGCTTTTGTCGAAATCGGACAAAGCATTACAGCTGGAGACACCGTTTGTATCGTGGAAGCGATGAAAATGATGAATCAGATAGAAGCTGACAAATCAGGTATCGTGGAATCCATACTGGTTGAAGACGGTGAACCCGTGGAATTCGACCAACCACTTATTATTATTGTCTAAACCACTCTGAGTAAGACCTCAAGGTACTTACCCGCAAGGATTCTAATTTCATGTTAGATAAAGTTGTAATCGCTAATCGAGGCGAAATTGCTCTTCGTATCATGCGCGCCTGCAAAGAACTCGGCATTAAAACCGTGGCCGTCCACTCTCAGGTTGATGCAGAACTGATGCACGCACGACTGGCCGACGAAACAGTCTGTATCGGCCCCAACCCGTCCAAGGATAGCTACCTTAATATACCGGCAATAATCAGCGCCGCCGAAGTCACCGATGCAACCGCTATTCACCCGGGATACGGCTTTCTCGCTGAAAATGCTGATTTTGCAGAGCGCGTCGAGCAGAGCGGCTTTACCTTTGTAGGGCCCACGGCCAGCGTTATTAGACTCATGGGCGATAAGGTTTCCGCCATCAGCGCCATGAAAAAAGCCGGGGTTCCCACAGTACCCGGATCAGATGGCCCGCTAACCAATGATGATAGCCGTACTTTGAAAATCGCAAAACATATTGGCTATCCGGTGATCATTAAGGCCTCTGCGGGTGGCGGTGGCCGAGGAATGAGAGTCGTACATACCGAAGCCAGCTTGCTTAAGTCAAAACATATCACACAAACCGAATCTAAAGCCGCATTCGGTGACGATACGGTTTATCTGGAAAAATTCCTGGAAAATCCTCGTCATATTGAAGTGCAGGTATTGGCGGATGGCAAAGGAAACGCCATTCATTTAGGTGATCGCGACTGTTCCATGCAAAGACGCCACCAAAAGGTAGTGGAAGAGGCACCGGCTCCTGACGTCGAGGAATCTGCACGCAAAAAGGTATTCGACAGCTGCATCAAGGCGTGCATTGACATCGGTTACCGAGGCGCTGGAACCTTTGAGTTTCTATACGAAGACGGCTATTTTTACTTTATTGAAATGAATACCCGGGTACAGGTAGAGCACCCCGTGTCGGAAATGATTTCAGGTATCGATATCGTCAAGCAGCAATTGCGCATCGCAGCGGGCGAAAAGTTGACCATTAAACAATCTGATATCGAACTGAGAGGGCACTCGATCGAATGCCGGATTAACGCTGAAGACCCGAAAACGTTTTTACCTTCACCAGGGCAGGTTACCCTACTGCACACACCCGGAGGACCCGGCATCAGAGTCGATTCGCATCTTTATAGCGGCTATACTATTCCGCCCTATTACGACTCACTGATTGGCAAACTCATTTCCCATGGCGAGACCCGCGACATCGCAATCCGACGCATGCGCAATGCTCTTGAGGAAATGGTGATTGAAGGCATCAAAACCAATATTCCCCTGCAACGGGATATCATGGCTGATACCAATTTCGCCAAGGGTGGCTTCAACATCCATTATCTTGAGAAAAAGCTCGGCATATAATCGAAGCTACCAGCGAGCACTATTGCTCATCAC
>CBDUGR010000086.1:0-7818 GCA_965366515.1 uncultured Gammaproteobacteria bacterium
CATAATCAAGTTCAGCGGAAGTCACATAGGCCAAAGCCCGACTCGCTTCGGTTTGCGCCCGCATAATCATAAGCATTCGTCGCACATCTGCGTGATGAACGATTGCTGCTGGGCCATCAACGCCTGGGGCAAAACCCTGAACCCTGTCGCGAGCGTAGCTAACAGCCTGCTGATAGGCACGATCCGCAATAGCAACACCCTGAATACCCACACCAATACGTGCGTGGTTCATCATGGTAAACATGCAGGCCAAGCCGCTATGTTCTTTGCCCACTAAATAGCCAACAGCACCACCCTCTTCACCAAAAGCCATTACGCAGGTTGGGCTGGCATGAATACCCATCTTGTGCTCCAAAGAAACCGCCCTAACGTCATTTCTCGTTCCAACGCCACCCTCATCATTTAACAAATTCTTCGGTACCAAAAATAGCGATATGCCTTTTACACCCTTCGGAGCATCAGGTAGTCTCGCCAGCACAAGATGCACAATATTATCCGTCATCTCATGATCGCCCCAGGTAATAAATATTTTTTGCCCGCTAATCAGGTAATGATCGCCTTCAGGTACTGCTTTTGTTCGTATAGCCGCTAGATCGGTCCCAGCCTGAGGCTCGGTCAAATTCATGGTGCCTGTCCATTCACCACTCACCAATTTATGAAGATATGTTTCCTTTAGTTCATCGGTAGCATGTTTCTCAATCGCCTCTATTGCTCCAGAACCGAGCATCGGGCAAAGAGAAAAAGCCAGGTTGGAGGCGTTCCACATTTCAGAAACCGCCGATTGTAGAACGTGGGGTAATCCCTGCCCGCCGTACTTTGAAGATTGGCTAATACCGGACCAACCGCTGTCTACAAATTGCTGGTACGCATTTGCAAAACCATCAGCTGCCACGACTTTACCATCAACCAGCTTTGCACCCTGCTGATCACCGGATTGATTCAATGGAGCCAGTACTCCGGAAGCATATTTACCGGCTTCCTCAAGAATGGCCTCCAACAAATCAGGTGTGACCTCCTCGTTGCCAGACAACTCCGCTAATCGGTCAACTCCTACTAACTCATTAAGAACAAACTGCATATCTTTAATCGGAGCCATATACTCTGTCATGATTCAACCCTCCTCAAGCTCTTTATCAAATAGTAAACATATCAATATCAATCAATTTCAACGCGAGTCTGTTGTCAACAAAACAACTATCTATTCGCCAGGTACGCGTAGCCCCCGCTGATTTAAGCAAAAAGTAACAAAATACCCATTTTATGTCAATCTATTGTCATATTATTTCGAATGCGCGTTAGATAATGTATAAAAGAAATTTGGTCATCGCGGGATAATCCTTCTACACTTTTCTCCAGGAATCTCTGCATTATACGATTTATTTCGTTCAGTATTTCTCTGCCGCTATCGGTTAGCGTGATACGCTTGGAACGCTGATCCACCTTATCCTGCAAACGCTCAACGTAGCCTGCAGCCTCTAGCCGGTTTAGCATTACCGAGAGATTTTGTCGACTGACTCGCAAATAGCTGCACATATCATTAACTGACATTCCACTTTCTACTTTCGGCCGCGATAAAGCACCAAGCACAGACCATTGTTGTGTAGTAATACCTAGCTCACTCAATGCGAGGGCTCCGCTACGATGCATGACATTTGAGGTTTGAAACAACCTGAATATAATACGGCTATGTATTTCATCCAGCTCTACAGTTTTATCACTCACTTTCACCTCCACCTGTTTATAATCAGCTTTACAGCAAAAGCTTTTTATGTCAATATATTGTCTTTATGCAGCTTTAGAAAAACCTCCTTGAATTATCCATTGAGCCACAGCTAAAGTATTCAATCAAGCCTGGCCTGATAGCCCGCACCCAAAATTGTTATGACGAAATTAGAGTATCCCCACAGCCAAATCCCCATGCCTGGAAAAACGATCCAGATCGCAACGGGCGTAAAGTGGCTGCGCATGCCAATTCCTGCTTCGCTGGATCATATTAATCTCTATTTACTCGAAGATAATGACGGCTGGTTTATTCTGGATACCGGTATGGGAACCAGTGCCACGAAAGCACAGTGGCATCAAATATTCGCCGAGGAGCTGGGAAACAAGCCGGTCAAAGCGGTTATCGTTACTCACATGCATCCAGATCACATCGGGCAGGCGGGCTGGCTTTGCGAGCACTGGAAAGTGCCTTTGTATATGAGTCAATGCGAGTATGAATGCGCCAAACTGGCATACGCACCGGCTTCAGATACGCACATTGAAGAAACCCATTTGTTTTATCGAAGTTTTGGTTTAACTGACGTGGAAGCCGGCAAAAGGACAGATCAGTGGACGCAACGGTTGTGGCCAATCGCTGCGCTGCCTGAAAACTATACCGAATTAAAGGCCGGCGACAGTATTAACATCGGAGGCAACCAATGGCGCATCCTGATTGGCCGGGGCCATTCACCCGGGCACCTTTGCTTATATTGCGAATCTTTGGGTCTTTTGATTTCGGGCGATCAAATACTCCCGGAAATCACCTCTAATGTTAGCGTTTACCCGGGGGTTTTCGAGCAGGATCCTCTTCATCACTGGCTTGAATCTTTACGTCAATTCTTTGAATTACCTGATGAAACACTGGTACTGCCAGCGCACAACCAACCCTTCTTTGGATTGCACTTTAGGGCAGAAAGTATCTTGAACCACCATGAAGAGGCCTGTGCTGCACTCGAGGACGCCTGTCACACAGAAAAACACGGGCAGCAGTTGCTCAGCGTATTATTCAAAAGACCATTAAATAGCTTTGAAACAGCTCTTGCTATTGGCGAATGCAGCGCGCATCTAAACTACCTTGTGAACAAACAAAGGTTGATACGGCAATCGGACGAGGAAGGCACTCACTTTTATCAGACCAACAACTAACAGAGCCCATCACTTTTCAAATCATTCCAAACCAGACTCAAGCCTTCAAAATCGCTTTTAGCCGCCACTCTTCATATGTGCAGTCAAAGTCGTTCGCATGGCCTCTTCAACGCTCATATCGATATACTCTAGCTCCGATTCAGGCAAATAGAGCGTGTATCCCCCTATTTGATAACTCATTGGCAAATACACGGCAATCAATGGCTTAGCATTTTCAAAAATAACATCTGCACAGGTTACAAACCCAATCAGCTTTTTATTATCAAAAGAAACCAGCACCACTTTTTTCAGTCCATTACTCCCTTTTGCGCTGGAAACAAAAGCCACTATATCTCTTATCGAATTATAGACAGTCCCAACCAAAGGAATTCGATTAAGCAGTTTTCCAAAAAGCTCCAACAACCAGCGGGCAACGTAAACCTGCACCAACAATCCTGTAGCAAATATCAAAACAATCGCTAATAGCAGCCCCAACCCGGTTATATGTGGAAGCCCGGGAACAAGCCAAAAAAGCACCTGCCCTAATACCCTTTCCAGAGATATGAGCAACCACCAAAGGACTGTCAATGTCATTATGATAGGCAGCAATGCTGCCGCACCCTTCAAAAACAGCTGACCTATTCCTGCTAGCTTCATGAGTCAAACCCCAAATACTAAATTGATTCGATAATGCTTCCCGATTTTACGATAATGGCATGAATAGAGGCTACTTGTAAGCCAAAGCTAAGTAGCATGCTGGAAAATCTATAAATCTCACCCATACTTAATCTTATACAGGGTTTTAATACACATTTTACTTATATGGCGATTCCATTAAATCACACATATAACCACTTAAATGCTGAGGTAAATCGGCCTGATCAGGCAACTATAGATGCCCGCAAATATCTACAAACAAGCGCTCGAAAACCTGGATTCAGGCATCTGTCTTTTCGATAATGATCGACAGCTGACCTTTATAAATCCGGCTGCACACTCGATATTGGGCAGCGAGTCGCAAATAATTACACCCAAAATTAGCTTCACCCGGTTTGTAGAGCTATTTAAACTTCCTCAAGAACTCATACAGTCGTTCCATTCAACCTCTTTTTCCAAGGAATGGTTCAATGCAGCGGGCACATCAATAGAGTTGCAATGTACCAAATTGCCGAATCAAGGCATTCTGCTAGTACTGAAAAACACCTCTGAAACTCATGCGCTACTAGAACAGATTAAAACAATGAAAATGTGGGTCGAGCGCTACTCTTTAGCTTTCGACGGCGCAAAAGATGGCCTTTGGGATTGGAACATTGAAACCGATGAAGTCTATGTATCATCGCGTATGGGAGAAATTCTCGGCCACACCCTGCCAAGCTCAACACTTAGTTCAAGACAACTTTTTTCCTACTTTCATGAGGATGATCGTGTTCCCCTTAGCAATGCCATCCTGAATCTCTGTAAAGGAAAAACCAAATACCTCGATTTTGAATATCGAGTCATTACAGAACAGGGTGACGTCCGCTGGCTACAAGACCGGGGCGTCGCTAAATTCAGACCAAACGGAAACGCCTATCGAATTGCCGGGTCTGTTTCTGATATTACAGATCGAAAAAATGCGGAAGCCAACATCAGGGCATCAGAAACCAGATTTCATGCGCTGTACAAGGAAAGCCCCCTCAGCATTCAGATATTCTCATCTACTGGCAAAGCAGTGGATGTCAATCGTGCATGGGAACAGTTATGGCACTCCAGCAAGGAACAGCTTTTGGCAAGCAACTACAACATTTTAACAGATCCAGAGCTTGAATCTCATGGTGTACTGGAGAACGTACAGCGGGGATTTCAGGGTGAGACGGTAAAAATTCCGCCTGTAGAATACCTTATGCCTTCTGAAAACCCGGAAGACAACAAACAAAAACGCTGGCTTGAGTCTCATATTTACCCAATTCCAGATAGCAATGGAACAGTCAGCGAAGTCATACTGATTCAGGAAGACATCACTCGTCAGGTAGTTGCTGACCAGGTCATCCGACACCAGGCCAATCATGACAGCTTGACCGGATTACCAAATAGAGCACTTTTCTTTGACCGGCTATCGCAGGCCATCAGGAAGGCACGACGCAAATCAACCCGAGTGGCACTACTGTTTATAGACTTGGATTTCTTCAAAAAAATAAATGACTCCTTCGGTCATGCTGTAGGAGACGATGCATTGAAGGAAGCCGCAGCAAGAATGCAGCAAGGAGTCCGTGAATCAGATACCGTAGCCAGACTCGCTGGCGACGAATTCACTATTATTTTACCTGAAATCAAAAATGCGTCCGACGTAAGCCCAGTGCTCACTAAGCTAGTCAGCCTTCTTTCAAAACCCATACAGCATAACTCAAGGCAACTTGATATATCCGCCAGCATAGGTATTTCCATCTACCCTGAAGATGCCGGCAGCGCCGACGAGCTGCTCCGATGCGCTGATGCTGCCATGTACGAGGCAAAAAATGATCGGGGAACCAGTTATCACTTCTTTACCCGGCAAATGGACGAAACAGCACATCTGCGCATGAAGTTGGAGGAAGATTTATCGCTCGCTATTTTTAATAATCAGTTATCTTTGGATTTTCAGCCCATCATTGATATTCAGAATGGAATTATCCGTGGTGCCGAGGCCCTCATTCGGTGGCGCCATCCAAGCAAAGGTTTAATTCCGCCGGATCAATTCATACCTATTGCCGAAGATAGCGACCTGATACTGAGTATTGGACAATGGGTAATTGATAAAGCCTGCCAGCATTATCGCAAATGGCAGGATTTGGAATTATTATGCGCCGACTTCAGGCTATCCATAAACCTGTCAACAAAGCAACTTACGCCACAACTGGTCACGATTCTAAAGCGAGCGCTGACACTCCATGGATTAAAATCAGAAAACCTGGTGCTCGAAATTACTGAAAGCGTGATTGCCGATGAAATAGAGCAAGCAAAAAGCACTCTTGCAATACTATTTTCGGAAGGTTTTAGAATCGCGCTAGATGATTTCGGTACTGGATATTCCTCACTCAGCTACCTGCACCACCTACCCGTCTCGACACTAAAAATTGATAAATCCTTTGTACAGGACATTGAGAAGAACCTTGATGCAAAGGTGCTGATTAAAGCCATAATCGCGATGGCGCATAACCTCGGACTCAGAGTAGTCGCTGAAGGAATTGAAACCCAAGCCGAGCTTGAATTTCTCACCTCGATCAGGTGTAACTATGGCCAGGGATACGTGCTCAGCCATCCTTTACCCGCAGCAGATTTTGTTAATTACCTGCTAGCTGACTCCTTAAAAAGGGATATCAAAAAAGAGATTTCCTGAATTTAAACCGATCCCGCACACAGTAATCGATTAGCCATGTTTATAATACAGGGAATATTTTAGTTTTTTGCCTGGAATACTAAGTGAACTTCGCGCTGAGACGGGTTATTAGCACTCCGGTTACCTGCCAGATCAGTAGTTCGCACGCCATACGGAAAATTTTACATCTGAAGATGACCTAGAAAATACTCCACCTTTAATAGATAACTATATGAATTGAAATGTGTTAACTGAAAAGTAGCGCGCTCCTTAACCGGTAAAACAGAGAAAAATGCCTTAAAAAGCGTCGAGATTTTTTACACTTTCTTCCCAGTACAAATGAGTGCTCTTGATAACCTATTGAATTAATAAAGATACGTTAGTTCGGGCGCATTATTTGCATAAAATTAGCTACGAGCATTTCTGAGTTAATACCGGGTTTTAAGACTGTAATATTGCCTCTTTTGTTTTCGTGGAGGGAAAAATTATGAAACGGTTTGACTTAATAAACAAGTGCCGTGCCATGTCCCTGGCCCTCCTTATTGGACTATCAAGCATGACATCGGCGAGTGTTATCTTACCTGGCTTTGACCTATTCTCAACGCCGGAAGGTGGCGCATTCATCGATTTTTCTTCTACCCCATTGAGCTTTCTCGGCTTGGTCGATTTAGTGGGCAATCCCATTGGTCCAGGCAATACAGATACCATTGTCCAGCGTGATGGCAGTATACCCGACGGTCAAACTGGCACTATCGATGTGGAAATTGTTGCCTTATCGCTAGTGAGTGTATCTCCAGTGTCTTTGCCTGTTGGGAGCGGCAGTTCCTTTTTTGACGTATTTGTGGAACTTGACCCGATCAACGACTCAGATGGCTGGCTAACTATTACCAGCCATGCCAATGGTGGTGGCACCTTCGACTCTTTCTTCGACGTGTTTGTGGAAATCAGTTTTCAGGATCAACAAGGGAACCCGTGGACTAGTCCGCAAGGACAGTCAATTTTCCCGCACCATGATCAAATAAGTTCTACCAACTCAGCATGGTGTCACGAGCCAGCGCCCAGTTACCCGAACAATCCGAATTACCCTGCCGGAGGATTCTATCCTGGGGTAGACTGTGCCAACGGAGTAGTTGGCGTACAACACACCGGGCCGCACCCCGAAACGTTCCCGGCCGTTCCTGAACCTACCACCCTAGTCCTAATGGGCCTAGGCTTGGCCGGAATTGGATACATGCTATACAGGCGCAGAAAGCTAGCCACTAAACCGCTCCAAACAAGCGTTTAACCGATTCTCATTAAGTAAACCTCTTTTGCTGCCTGCTTTATTGGCACAGAATCAGCCCAAGAAGGACCCCGCCAAATAGCGGTTTGAGATAGTGGCGATAAGCAAGAGGTTTTCGGGGCAAGCAGGGTCCAGTACAAGGGCAGATAGCATGAGAAAATATTGTGTCTCTATTTGTTTTTTAAATGGTTTATCGTTTCTGTGCAGAGATGATCTCTAGCACCTAAGGCTGAATGGCGGTTGAGTGAGTCCACACCTAACCCGGCTCACCAATTATCCCTGTTAATGGGAACAATACAGGGAATATTTCTGTTTG